>DVHW01000242.1 GCA_018711785.1 Candidatus Galloscillospira excrementavium | reverse complement strand
AGGGAAAGGATGGAAAGATCTACTGCGAACTGGTGGCGAGCACGAGGAATATGCTCGGCCAGACCAAAAAGACGCGGTACGGCGCGGTCATAAAAGAGGTGGAGGCGGACGGCAACTGCATTTTCCAGTCCCCCGGCCCCCAGCTCATCACCCCCATTACCCCCGCGAAGCTGTGTAAGAAACTGCTGGGCTTTCAGAGTCTGAGGTGAGGGAATGTTTTGTCCGACATGCGGGGCAAAGCTCCCCGACGGCAGCGTGTTCTGCGAGAAATGTGGCGCCAGAGTCGCTATGACGCCGGAGCCGCCCAAAAAGGTGGTGCTCGACCCGAAGGAAGTGGTGGAGCATAAGCCGGAGAAGGACAGCAGCAAAACCTTTGCCGGGAACGGGAGGGCGTTCGGCATCATCCTCATGCTCCTCCCGGTCCTGGGGGACCTGGCCGCGCTGCTGGCCGTCGGCTCGGAGCACTTTATCCCCATCACCGTCGTCGCCGCGATTTTCTTCGTCATTGGGTTTCTCATGGTGGTGTTCAGCCCCGGATAAAGGAGACAGAACTTATGCCGCGGGGACCTGCCTTGAGCTGCGGCTCCCGGGGGCACACAGAATAGGAACAAGATAAAAAGGCTGCTGAGAACCGCGGTTTGGCGATTCTCAGCAGCTTCTTTTGGACCGAATGTTTCAAAATCCGATTTGCGGCCGCCCCTGCTCCGCGCCGCCTATTTCCCGTTGACCGCCCGGTTGATGGCGGACAAAATGCCCTTGAGGGGGGCCAGGTTGATGTTGTGGGAGATGCCCACGCCGAAGTGGTCCTTCCCCTCCGCGTCCCGCAGCTGGATGTAGGCCACGGCCATGGAGTCGGACCCGTCGGTGATGGCGTGCTCCTTGTAGTCCACGAAGGTGAAGCGGTCCATCTTCTGGCCGTGGATGGCGTTGAAGAAGGCGTCGATGGGGCCGTTGCCGCTGCCCTGGACCTGAAAGACGGTGTCCTGGTGGCGCAGGGTGCCGGCGAAGGTGACGTGGGAGTGGCCCTCGTCGTCGGTGAACTCGGCGAAGGAGTGGCGCACCAGCTGGTAGGGGGTGGTGGCGTCCAGGTAATTCTCCTTGAACAGCTCGTAGATGCGCTGGGCGGGGATCTCCTTGCCCACCGCGTCGGTCTCCACCTGGACGATGTGGCCGAACTCGGGCTGCATGGCCTTGGGCAGGTCGTAGCCGAACTTGTGGTGCATGATGAAGGCGGCGCCGCCCTTGCCCGACTGGGAGTTGATGCGCACCGGCTCGTACTCCCGGCCCAGGTCGGTGGGGTCGATGGGCAGGTAGGGGACCTCCCACTTGCCGGTGCCCGACTGCTCCATGTAGTTAAAGCCCTTGTTGATGGCGTCCTGATGGCTGCCGGAGAAGGCTGTGAACACCAGCTCGCCCACGTAGGGCTGCCGCTCACCCACCTTCATCTTGGTGCACCGCTCGTACATGTCCCGGATGGCGTTGATGTGGGAGAAGTCCAGCTCCGGGTCCACCCCCTGGGTGTACATGTTGAGGGCCAGGGTGACAATGTCCACGTTGCCGGTGCGCTCGCCGTTGCCGAAGAGGGTGGCCTCGATGCGCTCGGCGCCGGCCAGCAGGCCCATCTCGGCGGTGGCCACGCCGCAGCCCCGGTCGTTGTGGGGGTGGAGGGAGATGATGGCGCTTTCCCGGGAGGGCAGCTTGGAGATGAAGTACTCGATCTCGTCGGCAAAGTAGTTGGGCATGCAGTTTTCCACCGTGGTGGGCAGGTTGAGGATGATCTTCTTCTCCGGGGTGGCCTGGATGGCCTCGATGACGGCCTGGCAGATCTCCACGGCGGCGTCCATCTCGGTGCCCATGAAGGACTCGGGGGAGTACTCGTAGCGCAGGTCCATGCCCTCGGCGATGGCGTCCTGGGACAGCTCCCGGATGAGATTGGCCGCGTCCACGGCGATCTTCTTCACCCCCTCCACGTCGGTCTGAAAGACCACCTTGCGCTGGAGGGTGGAGGTGGAGTTGTAGAAGTGGAGGATGACGTGCTTGGCCCCCCGGATGGCCTCGAAGGTTTTTTGGATCAGGTGGGGACGGGCCTGGACCAGCACCTGGATGGTCACGTCGTCGGGGATGTGGCCGCCGTCGATGAGCTCCCGGCAGATCTCGTACTCGGTCTCGCTGGCCGAGGGGAAGCCGATCTCGATCTCCTTCAGGCCGATGTCCACCAGGGTGTGGAAGTACTCCAGCTTCTCCTGGAGGTTCATGGGGTCGATGAGAGCCTGGTTGCCGTCCCGCAGGTCCACCGAGCACCAGATGGGGGCTTTGGTGATCTGTTTGTCGGGCCAGGTCCGGTGGTCCATGTGGATGGGGACAAAGGGGATGTACTTGGCATAGCCTGCGTTCATAAAACTGCCTCCTCACAGTCCGGCCAGGGGACAAAAACGCCCCTGACCTAAGAAATTAGGTCAGGGGCGTAAATTACGCGGTACCACCCTGCTTCCGCCCGCCGTCGCCGGGGGGCGCTCATGGCCTCCAACAAGGCCGCGGCCGGTAACGGGGCCAGACGTCCCGCCCTACTTTTGGTTCGGGCGGGCGGCTCGGGGACCAGTATGCACGCGGGGCTCCGTACCGGCTCTCACCAGCCGCCGGCTCTCTGAATGGGGCGGGCCGCGCTTTCTTCCCTTCCTCGCCTTTGGGTTTGGGACTATTTTAGCGAAAACCAGGGCGCTTGTCAAGGGGGGATTCCCAAGGGGGAGGGCGTAAGGCCGGAGCGTGCCCTCTGAGGGGCACAAACGCGCCCGGAGGGCGTCCGGGCGCGAAAAATCCCTTGCACTCTGTCCTGGAATGCAGTAAAATAGCAGTAAGGCGGATAAATAAGGGCAGGGCGTAAGGTGTTACCAGCACTTCACGCCCCTATGCAGGTGAGGCAACCACCCACACAGCAGAATTACTGCGCCACGCTCATTATACCGGGCTTTCCGATGTTTTACAAGGGGAAACTCCGCAGATGGGTTTGTGTGCTGTCAGGGCTGTGCAGGGATATATAGAACCTGTGCAGCCCTTTTTGCTCGCCCCGAGGAGGCAAAGGGGGGCGGGAGCGTCCCGCCCCCGGCGCCGCCGTGGCAGCAGCGCACAAACCCATTTCAATTATAGAAAAAAGGAGTAGGGTAAAGATGAAAAAGCGCAGATTCTTGTTCCTGGCGCTGGCGGCGGCCCTGTGTGTCGGTCTGGCCGCCCCGGCGTCGGCCATGGAGAAAAGCCTGTGGCCGGAGTACTACAGCCTGGAGAGCGAGTACACCTGGGTGGACCGGGATGTGGACTTCCACTACATCCTGAACGAGACCGTGACCACCTACGACGGCACCGGCTACTACACCATTGAGGGTGGCACCCCCTTCACCCTCACCAACATTCGGGACGACGAGGGCTATGTGTTCGTCTACTACGAGCCCTACACCATGCAGACCGAGCCCCTGGAGCTCTGGGTGGACAGCGACGGCGACGGCCAGGGGGCGCGGACGGAGTTCCAGGGAGAGTACATCTGCTACAACAACGGGTACAGCAGGCAGTACTACCTGAACCAGGACGGGGAGTGGGAGCTGCAGGATGGCATCCTCAACGTGTTCAACGAGGCCCTCAACGCCCCGGAGGCCTATGCCGCGGATATGTCCGGGATGCTGCTGTACAGCGGGGACTCGGTGACCTTCACCCTGCCGGACGATGGGACGGACACGGTCTATCTGCTCTGGGTCTGCTACAACAACCCCGAGACCGGGGACTACAAGTGGCAGTACTCTGAGTTCAAGAACGCCAGCGCCCCCACTGTGGCCGGGTTCTCTGATGTCTACGGGGACGACTACTATGCCGAGGCGGTGGCCTGGGCCAAGGAGAACGACATCACCGGCGGCACCACCCCCACCACCTTCTCCCCCGGCGCCACCGTCACCCGGGCCGAGGCCGTGACCTTCCTCTGGCGGGCCGCCGGGGAGCCGGACCCGGTATCGATGGAGTCCCCCTATATCGACGTGCTCGACCCAGACAACTACTTCTACAAGGCCGTCCTCTGGGCGGCGGAGCAGGGCATCGCGGGCGGCGTAGGGGGCGGTCGCTTCTCCCTGTGGGGGGACGTGTCCTATGAGCAGATGCTGGCTATGCTCTGCCGGGCCGCCGGCGAGGACGCCTCCGGGGCCGACTGGTCGGCCAAGGCCCTCGCCTGGGCCGCGGAGAACGGCCTGACTGACGGGATCTCCTTCTCCGCCCTGGACGACTGTCCCCGGTGCGACGTGGTCTACTGCCTGTGGAAGCAGATGGCGTAAGATTGCCATGCAGAGGAAGCCCCCGCGCCGCGGCGCGGGGGCTTCCTGCTGCTCTGC
>DVHW01000241.1 GCA_018711785.1 Candidatus Galloscillospira excrementavium | reverse complement strand
AGAAGCAGCGCATCGCCATCGCCCGGGCTTTGGCCAGCGACCCCAAGGTCCTCCTGTGCGATGAGGCCACCTCCGCCCTGGACCCCTCCACCACCCGGGCCATCCTGCGGCTGGTGAAGGACATCAACAAGCGGCTTGGCATCACGGTCATCGTCATCACCCATGAGATGGCGGTGGTGGAGGAGATCTGCACCCACGTGGCGGTGCTGGAGCACGGCCGGGTCATGGAGACCGGCACGGTGGAGGAGGTCTTTTCCAACCCAAAAAGCGAGGCCGGCCGGCGGCTGGTCTTTCCCGAGGGGGCGGCCATCCGGCAGTTCCCCGCGGCCCAGGTGGTGCGGGTGGTGTTCAACGGCGGCTCGGCCTACGAGCCTCTCATCGCCTCCCTGGCCATCGACTGCGGCGTAAAGGTGAACATACTCGGGGCCGACACCCGGAACATCGACGGCAAGGCCTTCGGCTCCATGCTGCTGGGCCTGCCCGAGGACCGGGGAGAGGCCGCCCGGGCCATTCAGTACATCCGAAGTCAGAAAGACGTGACCGTGGAGGAGGTGCCGGAGCACCATGCTTGATTTTTTGACGTCCATCTACCCCGAATTCCTGGAGGAGGCGGAGTACCTGCTGAACAACCTGCCCTTCGCCATCTGGGAGACCATCTACTCCACCGTCATCGCCACCGTGTTTGCCTACGTCATCGGCCTGCCCCTGGGGGTCATCCTGGTGGTGGGGGAGAAGGGGGGCATCCGCCCCCTGCCCGGAGCGCTGATGAAGGCCCTCAACGTGGTCATCAACATCCTGCGCTCGGTGCCCTTCCTTATCCTGATGGTGGTGGTGTTCCCCCTGGCCCGGGTCATCGTGGGCACCTCCATCGGCACCAATGCCGCCATCGTGCCCCTGACCATCGCCGCCTTCCCCTTTGTGGCCCGGCTGGTGGAGTCCTCCCTGCGGGAGATGGACCGGGGGGTCATCGAGGCGGCCCAGGCCATGGGGTGCTCTCCCTTCCAGATCATCTGGAAGGTGCTCCTGCCCGAGTGCCTGCCCTCCCTGCTCACCGGGTTCACCACCGGCTTTATCACCATCCTCAGCTACGGCGCCATGTCCGGCGCCATCGGCGGCGGCGGCCTGGGCAACATGGCCATCAACCGGGGCCACACCCGGGGGATGACTCTGGTGCTCTATGTCTGCGTCATCGCCCTGGTGGTGCTGGTGCAGATCTTCCAGTCCGTGGGTACCCGTCTGGCGGTCCGGTCGGACAAACGGGTCCGCTCCGGCGGGAAAAAGCGGGCCAGGAAAGAGGCCCGCAGCCAGGCAGACAGGGGAAACCGCATGGGTCCTCCGGGCGCTGTGTGATCGTCCACGCCGGCCGGGCGGCAGAGGCCGCCCGGCCGGTTTTGCAAAAAAGTCCTTGACAACTTGCAGAAATCGGGTTATACTACGCTCAACCTAAGGGAAAACGGAATAACGCCCAGCAAAGGCGATGAAGAGAAGAGTACCCGGGGAGATAGGCCGCAGAGAGTCCGGACTGGTGGAAACGGACGCCGAGGGCCCCGGAGAACATGGTCTTGGAGCTGCATGGCTGAGCCGCAGGGAAACGCGGTGAGGTCATGACGGGAGCGCCCGTCAGCGCGCGGGAGTATGTCTGTACTCCATAAGGCCCCCTCTGTGAGGAGCGGGTGAAGCAAGGTGGTACCACGAAGCGAAGGCTCTCGTCCTTGAATTGGATTCAAGGGCGTTTTTTGTTGCCCATTAGGAAAATGGGTCCGCCCCAAAATATGAAAAGGAGACAAAAGCAATGAAGAAGCTGACCGCCCTGTTCCTCTCCCTGGCCCTGGTGTTCGCCCTGACCGCCTGCTCCGACGGCGCGGGGGACGCCACTCCCACCCCTGATGCCGGGAGCGACGCCACCGACACCCCGCAGACCGAGACTGTGGTGCTGCGGGTGGGCGCCTCCCCCGCCCCCCACGCCCAGATCCTGGAGGTGGCGAAGGAGATCCTGGCCCAGGAGAACATCGACCTGCAGATCACCGAGTTTGACGACTACATCCTGCCCAACACCGCCGTGGAGGACGGCTCCCTGGACGCCAACTACTTCCAGCACATCACCTACCTCAACAACTTCAACGAGGAGAACGGCACCCACCTGGTGAGCGTGGCGGAGATCCACTATGAGCCCTTCGCCATCTACGCCGGCAAGACCAGCAGCCTGGATGCCCTGCCCGACGGGGCGCAGATCGGCGTGCCCAACGACGGCACCAATGAGGCCCGGGCCCTGATGCTGCTGGAGGCCCAGGGGCTCATCACCCTGAAGGAGGGCGTGGGCCTGGCCGCCACCAAGGACGACATCGCCGAGAATCCCCACAACTACGAGATCGTGGAGCTCACCGCAAACCTGCTGACCTCCACCCTCCAGGACCTGGACGTTGCGGTCATCAACGGCAACTACGCCCTGGGCGCCGGCCTGACCGAGGACGATGCCCTGGCCTTTGAGGACGCCGCCGCCTCCGCCGCCCCCTACGTCAACGTGCTGGCGGTCAAGGAGGGCAACGAGGACAACGAGGCCATTCAGGCCCTGGTCCGGGCCCTCCAGAGCGACGAGGTAAAGGCCTTCATGGAGGAGACCTTCGGCAGCGCCGTGGTCCCCGCGTTCTGACAAGGAAAAA
>DVHW01000006.1 GCA_018711785.1 Candidatus Galloscillospira excrementavium | reverse complement strand
ACGGCATGACCGAAGCCATGCCGTTCCTGCGAAAGGTAAATATTACTTTCTTATGACCCCCGGACTTTCCGGGAGGGCGGTAAGGCGGGAAAACGAATGACGCCCGGCGCGCCCCGAAAAGGGGCGCGCCGGGCGTCTGGTCTCTCTCGTCACTTGTCCCGGTCCGGCAGGCCGGTGAGCCACCGGCGGGCCATGTCAAAGCCGTGGCTGGCGGCGATGTGCCGCACACCGGAGCGGCCCCGGGTGGGGCCGTTCCGGAGCACCCGGACCCGGGTCTCCCCGGGGGCGGCTAGGGCCACGTACACCAGCCCCACCTCATTGCCCCGGTCGTCCCGGTCCGGCCCGGCCACGCCGGTGAAGGAGAGGGCCAGGTCGCAGCCCAGCACCCGCCGGGCCCCCTCGGCCATGGCCCGGGCCACCGGCTCGCTCACCGCGCCCTCCCGGTCCAGGAGGTCCTGGGGTACCCCCAGCACGTCCCGCTTCACCTCATTGGTGTAGCTGACCACACCACCCCGGAACACGGCGGAGGAGCCGGCCAGGTCGGTCATGCGCTTGGCGGTGAGACCCCCGGTGCAGCTCTCGGCGGTGCCCAGGGTGAGGCCCCGGTCCCTCAGAAGCTCCAGCAGCACCTGCTCCAGGCTGTCCACGTCGGCGCCGTAGATGAGGGAGCCGAACCGCTCCCGGAGCTCCTCCTCCACCGGGGCGATGAGGGCCTGGGCGGCGGCCTCGTCCGCCCCCCGGGCGGTGATGCGCAGCTCCACCTCCCCGATCTTGGCGTAGGGGGCCAGAGTGGGGTTGGTCATGGCATTCATCTCATCCCGGAGCTCCGCCTCCACCGCCGACTCCCCCAGGCCGAACAGCCGCAGGGAGCGGGAGAGGATGACCCCCTGGGAGAGCCGCCGGAGGTAGGGCACCGCCCGGTGGCGGAACATGGCCCGGCACTCCCCCGGCGGGCCGGGGAGCATGAGCACGTGGACGCCCCCCTCTTCAAAGGCGCAGCCCGGGGCGGTGCCCCAGTCGTTTTGAAAGACCTCCGCCCCCTCGGGCACGTAGGCCTGCTGGTAGTTGTTCTCGGTCATGGGCCGGCCGATGCGGCGGAAGAAGTCCTCCATCCGCGCCGCTGCCTCGGCGTTGTACACCAGCTTCCGGCCGAAGCACTCGGCCAGGATGTTCTTGGTCAGGTCGTCGCAGGTGGGACCCAGGCCGCCGGTGGTGATGATGACGTCGGCCCGGGTGCGGGCCAGCTCCACCGCCGCGCGCAGCCGCTGGGGGTTATCCCCCACCACGGTGTGGTAGTAGACGTTGATGCCCAGGGCGGAGAGCCCCTGGGAGAGCATCTGAGCGTCGGTATTTGCGATCTCGCCCAGGAGCAGCTCGGTGCCCACGGCGATAAGTTCCGCAGAGTGGGACATGGGGATGCACTTCCTTTTCTGATCTGTGGGTCCTGTCTCAGCCCACCTTAATGCGCTCGATGCCCTTCACCGCCCGGTCCACCAGGGCCTCGATGTCCAGGGCGGCCTCGGCGCGCTCCAGCTCCCCCAGTACGGGGCGCAGCCGGGGGTGGCGGGGGGTAAAGACGGTGCAGCAGTCCTCGTAGGGGAGGATGGAGGTCTCAAAGGTGCCGATCTTCCGGGCAATGCGGACGATCTCCTCCTTGTCCATACCCACCACGGGCCGGAGCATGGGCAGCTCGCACACCGCCTCGGTGCAGCGCATGGCCTCCATGGTCTGGCTGGCCACCTGGCCCAGGCACTCGCCGGTGACGATGGCCCCCGCCCCGGTGCGGAAGGCCACCCGCTGGGCGATGCGCATCATGAACCGACGCATGAGCACGGTGAAAAGCTCCTCCGGGCAGGAGCGGCGCAGCTCCTCCTGGATTTCCGTGAAGGGCACCACGTGGACGGTGAGCCGGCCGCACCAGGGGGTGAGGAGGCGGGCCAGCTCGATGACCTTCTCCTTGGCCTCCGGAGAGGTGTAGGGGTAGGAGAAGAAGTGGACCATCTCCAGGGCCAGGCCCCGCTTGGCCATCATCCAGGAGGCCACCGGGGAGTCGATGCCCCCGGAGAGCAGACTCACCGCCCGGCCGTTCGCCCCCACCGGCAGGCCGCCGGCGCCGGGCTCCGGGTCGGCGTGGACGAAGGCGGCGTAGTCCCGCACCTCCAAATGGACGGTGAGCTCGGGGTGGTGGACGTCCACCTTCAGGTTGGGAAAGGCGTCGTCCAGCTCACCCCCCACGTACTGGGAGAGTTGGATGGAGGTCATGGGGAAGGTCTTGTCCGCCCGCTTGGCCTCCACCTTGAAGGTGCGGGCGGAGGAGAGCTGGCCGTGGAGGTAGGTCTTGGCGGTGGCCAGCATGGCGTCGGCGTCTTTGGCGCAGGCCCGGGCCCGGCTCAGGCCCACGATGCCGAAGACCTTCTTCAGCGCCTCCCAGGCACCGTCCATGTCGCAGCCGTCATGTTTGGGCTCCACATACATGGTGGACTGCTTGGTGTAGACCTTGAAGTCCCCGTGGGCCTTCAGGCGGCGCTGGGCGTTGGCGATGAGCTTGTCCTCGAACATCCGCCGGTTCAGGCCCTTCAGGACCAGCTCCCCCAGCTTGAGCAGAAACATCTCGTTCAAACGTAAAACTCCTGTTCTCTATATGGATTGGTAAAATGGGCCTCGCAGAGTTCACATCCGCAGGCGCGAAAAAATTCAAAATCCGTTTTCCGCCGGGACGCTCTCTCCAAAAAGGCTATGCTTTTTAGAGAAGCTGTCAGCGGCCCCGGCTGAGCTCCTTATGCACCGCCTTGGCGATGAGGGCCTGCCCCTCCGGGGAGCGGAGGACCTCCAGCACCGCGGCGCGCAGGGCCGCCTGGGCCTGCCTGCCCGAGAGGAGGGAGTCCAGCAGGGAGCCCCCCTCCTGGGCGGGGGAGTCGGCCTTGGGGGCCTTGGCTTTGGCCCTGGGGGAGGGCATGGGGACATAGCCAGGCTCGTCCTCCTCTACCGGCATGTCGATCCAGTCCTCCTGCCGGGTGGGGTCGTTGCTCTCCCCCCGGAGATAGAACAGGGACACGCTGAAAAAGTCGGCGATCTTGGCCTGCTGCTCCTTGGTGGGGGTGGCCCGGCCGGTCTCGAACTTGTCAAAGGCGCCCTTGGGGAAGCCCAGGGCGGAGGCCAGACCGGCGCGGCTGTACCCCGCGTCAGTCCGGAGCTGTTCAATGCGCTGTGCCAGGGTGATCATAGAGATTCTCCTTATTTATAATAATAGTTGTCACTGGGATGGGACGGGCCGCGGGCCCCCTGCGCGAGAGGCTCAGGGCACCAGGTACCGGGAGGAGCGGTACTGGAGGGCCTCGGCCAGGTGGGGGGCCTGGATGGCCTCGCTGGAGTCCAGGTCGGCGATGGTGCGGGCCACCCGGAGGATGCGGTCGTGGCTGCGGGCGGTGAGGCCCAGCCGGGTGAAGGCCCCTTTCATCATGGCCTGGCAGCCGTCGTCCAGGGCGCAGTACTGCTCCAGCTCCCGCCGGCCCATCCGGGCGTTGCAGGAGGGCCCATTCGGGCCGAAGCGGGCGGTCTGGATCGCCCGGGCGGCGTTGACCCGCTTGCGGATGTCCGCCGAGGACTCGGCGGGGGCGGCGCGGCTGAGCTCGTCAAACTCCACCGGCGGTACCTCCACATGGAGGTCGATGCGGTCCATCAGGGGGCCCGAGACCCGGCCCTGGTACTTCTCCACCGCCGCCTCGGTGCACCGGCACCGACCGGAGGGGTGGCCGTACCAGCCGCACTTGCAGGGGTTCATGGCGCACACCAGCATGAAGCGGGCGGGGTAGCTCACGCTGCCCGAGGCCCGGGAGAGGGTGACCACCCCGTCCTCCATGGGTTGGCGGAGGACCTCCAGCACGTCCTTGTGGAACTCGGGCAACTCGTCCAGGAAGAGGACCCCGTTGTGGGCCAGGGAGATCTCCCCCGGCCGGGGGTTGGCCCCGCCCCCGGCCATGCCCATGGGGGAGACCGTGTGGTGGGGCGCGCGGAAGGGCCGCTGGAGGAGCAGGGGCTGGTCCTTGCTGGTCAGGCCCACCACCGAGTGGATCTCAGTGGCCTCTAAGGCCTCGGCCTCGGTCATGTCGGGGAGGATGGAGGGCAGGCGGCGGGCCAGCATGCTCTTGCCGGAGCCCGGGGGACCCACCATGCAGAGGTTGTGGCCCCCGGCGGCGGCGATCTCCAGGGCCCGCTTCACGTTCTCCTGGCCCTTGACCTCGGAAAAATCCGGGCCGGCTGGGCAGGTATCCCCTGGCCGCCAGGGCGCGGCGGGGGAGATGGGCTCCTCCCCGGTCAGGTGCCGGGCTAGGGCGGCCACGTCGGGCACCGGGTAGACGGTGAGCCCCTGAATCAGGGTGGCCTCGGCGGCGGAGTCGGCGGGGACATAGAGCTCCTTGATGCCCAGCCGTTTGGCGCAGGCCGCCATGGGTAGCATCCCGGCCACCGGCCGCAGGGCCCCGGAGAGGGAGAGCTCCCCCACAAAGGCGGCCTCCTCGGTCCGGCAGCTGAGCTGCCCCCCGGCGCAGAGAATGCCCACCAGGATGGGCAGGTCGTACACCGTGCCCGCCTTCTTCCGGGCCGCCGGGGCCAGGTTCACCGTGATGCGGGACACGGGGAAGGTGAAGCCGCAGTTCTTCACCGCCGCGCGCACCCGCTCCCGGGCCTCCTTCACCGCCGCGTCGGGCAGGCCCACGAGGTCGAAGGCGGGCAGGCCGCCGGACAGGTCGCACTCCACCCGCACCTCGTACCCCTCTACCCCGTGGAGCCCCAGGGAACGGACCTGGTATACCATCGGACCACCACCTCATACTGCCGTTTTCTGCCTCTACTATACCCCATTTTTCCGCATTGTGCAATTCCCAGGCGCAAACATGACGATACATTCACCTTTTTTGGCGAAAAACAGGCTGTGAGGGAAAAATTTGAAAGAAATCTTTCACGAAAACACGTAAAAAGGGAAAGATTCGATTTACAAAAGGAGAGGTAAGTGGTAAAATAGGTGCGCTCATTGAGGTACACTTCAAAAGGAGGAACATTTCACATGGCGAGAAAGCTCAAAACCATGGACGGCAACACCGCGGCAGCGCATGTCTCCTATGCGTTCACCGAGGTGGCGGGGATCTACCCCATCACGCCGTCCAGCCCCATGGCCGATAACGTCGACCAGTGGGCCGCCGCCGGCAGAAAGAACATTTTCGGCAACACGGTCAAGGTGATCGAGATGCAGTCCGAGGCGGGCGCGGCCGGCACCGTGCACGGCTCCCTGGCTGCCGGCGCCCTGACCACCACCTACACCGCCTCCCAGGGCCTGCTGCTGATGATCCCCAATATGTACAAGATCGCCGGCGAGCTGCTGCCCGCGGTGTTCCACGTTTCCGCCCGCACCGTGGCGTCCCACGCGCTGAACATCTTCGGCGACCACTCCGACGTCATGGCCTGCCGCCAGACCGGCTTTGCCATGCTGGCCGAGGGCAACGTGCAGGAGGTCATGGACCTGGGCGCGGTGGCCCACCTGGCCGCTATCAAGGGCCGGGTCCCCTTCGTGAACTTCTTCGACGGCTTCCGCACCAGCCACGAGATCCAGAAGATCGCCATCTGGGACTATGACGACCTGAAGGACATGGTGGACATGGACGCCGTGGCCGCCTTCCGCGCCCGGGCCCTCAACCCCGAGAAGCCCGTCATGCGCGGCTCCCACGAGAACGGCGACATCTTCTTCCAGCACCGTGAGGCCGCCAACACCTACTACGAGGCCGTCCCCGGCATCGTGGAGGAGTACATGGCCAAGGTCAACGCCAAGCTGGGCACCAACTACCAGCTCTTCAACTACTACGGCGCCCCCGACGCCGACCGGGTCATCATCGCCATGGGCTCCATCTGCGACGTGACCGAGGAAGTCATCGACTACCTCAACGCCCACGGCGAGAAGGTGGGCCTGGTGAAGGTCCGCCTGTACCGTCCCTTCCGGGCGGACAAGCTCCTGGAGGCCATCCCCGCCACCGCCACCAAGATCGCCGTGCTGGACCGGACCAAGGAGCCCGGCGCCCAGGGCGACCCCCTCTACATGGACGTGGTCACCGCCTTCGCCAACGCCGGGCGCAAGGCCACCATCATCGGCGGCCGGTACGGCCTGGGCTCCAAGGACACCCCGCCCAAGAGCGTGTTCGCGGTCTATGAGGAGCTGCAGAAGGCCGAGCCCAAGCGCCAGTTCACCATCGGCATCGTGGACGATGTGACCCACACCTCCCTGCCGGAGCACGAGTGCCCCAACACCGCGGCCGAGGGCACCATCGAGTGCAAGTTCTGGGGCCTGGGCGGCGACGGCACCGTGGGCGCCAACAAGAACTCCATCAAGATCATCGGCGACCACACCGACAAGTATGTGCAGGCCTACTTCCAGTATGACTCCAAGAAGACCGGCGGCGTGACCATCAGCCACCTGCGCTTCGGCGACAAGCCCATCAAGAGCCCCTACTATATCAACAAGGCCGACTTCGTGGCCTGCCACGTGCCCTCCTATATCGTTAAGGGCTTCCCCATGGTGCGGGACGTGAAGGACGGCGGCGTTTTCCTCATCAACTGCCAGTGGTCTGACGAGGAGCTCTCCCACCATATGCCCGCCGTGGCCAAGCGCTACATCGCCCAGCACAACATCCAGGTCTACACCATCAACGCCATCGACCTGGCCGCCGAGATCGGCATGGGCAAGCGGACCAACACCATCCTCCAGTCCGCCTTCTTCTCCCTGGCCAAGGTGATGCCCGAGGCCGAGGCCATCGGCTACATGAAGGACGCGGCCACCCACTCCTACCTGAAGAAGGGCCAGGACGTGGTGGACATGAACCACAAGGCCATCGACATCGGCGCCACCGCCTTCAAGAAGTTCGAGGTGCCCGCCTCCTGGGCCGACGCCAAGGACGAACCCAAGGAGACCAAACTCACCGGCCCCGCCAAGCTCGTGGAGATGGTGGAGACCATCCTGGACCCGGTGGACAAGATGGACGGCGACAGCTTGCCCGTTTCCGCCTTTGTGCCCCACGCCGACGGCACCTTCGAGCAGGGTGCCAGCGCCTATGAGAAGCGGGGCGTGGCTGTCAACGTGCCCACCTGGGACCAGACCAAGTGCATCCAGTGCAACCAGTGCTCCTATGTCTGCCCCCATGCCACCATCCGGGCCTTCGCCCTGGATGAGGCCGAGGCCCACGCCGCGCCTGCTCAGTCCAAGATCGTGCCCATCAAGGCCGGCGCCGGCAAGGGCAAGTACCAGTTCTCTATCGCCGTCAGCCCCCTGGACTGCATGGGCTGCGCCGTCTGTGTCGGCGTGTGCCCGGTGAAGGCCCTGGAGATGGTGCCCCAGGAGAGCCAGGCCGAGCAGCAGAGCGTCTTCGACTACATGGTGTCCAAGGTGTCCGTGAAGGACGACATGGCCGACGTGAAGACCGTCAAGGGAAGCCAGTTCAAGCAGCCCCTGCTGGAGTTCTCCGGCTCCTGCGCCGGCTGCGCCGAGACCAGCTACGCCCGCCTGGTGACCCAGGTCTGCGGCGACCGGATGTATATCTCCAACGCCACCGGCTGCTCCTCTATCTGGGGCGGACCGGCCGCCACCTCCCCCTACACTGTCAACAAGGAGGGCAAGGGTCCCGCCTGGGCCAACTCCCTGTTTGAGGACAACGCCGAGCACGGCCTGGGCCTGCTGCTGGGCCAGAAGGCCATCCGGGACCGCCTGGCCGACAAGACCCGCGCGCTCATCGCGGTGCCCCACACGGTACCCTCCCTGAAGGAGGCGGCCCAGAAGTGGCTGGACACCCTGGACGACGGCGTGGCCAATGCCGAGGCGACCCGCGCCTATGTGGCCGAGCTGGAGGACGGCCTGGTGGGCATCGATGAGCTGGTGGCCTTTGCCAACAGCGATGCCGCCGCCAGCGCCTTTGGCGACGGTGTGGCCGCCTTCCGGGAGCACGCCGCTGCTCTGAAGGCCTCCGGCGCCGCCTGGTGTGACTGCGACGCCTGCAAGCTGGCCAAGGAGATCCTGGATGAGAAGGACTACCTGTCCAAGAAGTCCGTGTGGGTCTTCGGCGGCGACGGCTGGGCCTACGACATCGGCTTCGGCGGCCTGGACCACGTGCTGGCCAGCGGCGAGGACATCAACGTCTTCGTCTTTGACACCGAGGTGTACTCCAACACCGGCGGACAGGCCTCCAAGTCCACCAACTACGGCGCGGTGGCCCAGTTCGCGGCCGCCGGCAAGGCGACCCCCAAGAAGAGCCTGGCCGAGATCGCCATGAGCTACGGCTACGTCTACGTGGCCCAGGTGGCCATGGGCGCCAACCCCAACCAGACCCTGACCGCCATCCGGGAGGCCGAGGCCTATCACGGACCCACCCTCATCATCGGCTACGCCCCCTGCGAGATGCACTCCATCAAGGGCGGCATGGCCAACTGCCAGAGCGAGATGAAGAAGGCCGTGGACTGC
>DVHW01000240.1 GCA_018711785.1 Candidatus Galloscillospira excrementavium | reverse complement strand
CTGGCGCCCGCAAACGCGGGCGCCAGGGGCGTTTTGGTGTTTTCAGGGGTGTTCCCCGCCCGGAGTCAGGGGGAAGAGAATGTTCAGGTTGAACACATGGTCCCTGGCGTCAAAGCTGATGGTGCCGCCGTACTTCTCCACGATGAGCACCATGCTCTTGACGCCGAAGCCGTGGTAGCGCCGGTCCTCCTTGTCGGTGACGGGGAGGCCCTGCTCCATTTTGATCTCCCCGGCGTAGTAGTTGTGGGAGTTGATGGAGAGGAGGTCCCCCTCAGAGCGGACGGTGAGGCCGATGACCCGCTTGTCCGGCTCCAGGTTGATGACGGTCTGGATGGCGTTGTCCAGCAGGTTGCCGAAGAGGGAGTAGATGTCGCTGTCCGACAAAAAGCCCAGCTTCTCGCCGTCCACCATACAGCTGACGGTGATGTGGTTTTTCTGGCAGTAGAGCCCCTTCTCGGCCAGGATGATGTCCAGGGCCTGGTTGCCGGTCTTGACGAAGGCGTCGTAGATGGTGATGGTCTCCTCCATCTCCCGGAGGGCGGCGGGGTCGATGGTGCCCTGCTTGCCGATAGAGTGGATCTGGTGCTTCATGTCGTGGCACTTCATGTTGATGAGATCAATGGTCTCCTTGGAGATCTGGAACTGTTTCTGCTCCTGCCGCCACATCTGGTAGACCACGTCCAGCTCGGTCTCCAGGGACTTCTGCAGGAGCATACTGAACTGGATGACCAGCACCGACAGGGAGCAGAGGATATTGGCCAGGGAGGCGGCGGTGTAGTAGATAAGGTCCAGGTTTTCGTACTTGCGGTAGACCACCACGGCGTTGAGGACAATCTCCACCAGCACGGTGAGCACCAGCAGGGCCAGGAGGGAAGGGCTCTTGATGGTGACCTCCTCGTCCCCCTTCAGCTTGTGGCCGAAGATATGGTAGAGGCACCAGTAGACCAGGGCGTACACCTCCAGAAGGACCAGGGTGGTGAGGGGATCGAAGTGGGCGGCGTCGTCGGAGTAGACCTGGGTGCCGGCCGAGAGGCCGCACAGGGTGAGTACCAGGTCGTAGCACACCGAGGCCAGGTGCTGCATGGTGTAGCCGGCCACGGTGCAGAAGATGCAGCTGCGCCAGCCCGTGTCGAAGCAGACCCTGGCGGCCAGGATGGTGAACACGAAAAAGACCAGGAACATCACCGAGGCGTACAGGGCGTTGTACCGCACGATGGGGAAGAAAAGGGCCAGCAGGAAGCAGGCCAGGACGGCCAGAGCCACCCGCAGGGGGAACTGGCCCCGCCGCCGCAGGTGGAAGAGGAAGAGCCCCTCGGCCACCAGCAGGGCGGCCATGAACTGCAGCTTGTAGACAAAGAGACTGGTAACGGGCATCATCCGATCCCCCCGCCCAGATAGTCGTTGAGGGCCTGGATGAAGGCCTTGCGCCGGGGGCGGCTGATCTGGAGCTCGTCGCTGCCCACGGTGACAGTGTGGCCCTGGACGGCCCGGACGTAGTTCAGGTTGACCAGGTAGCAGTTGTTGCACCGGGCGAACATGCCGCCGCCCAGAGTGGCCTCCACCTCCTTCAGGTTTCCGTAGGCATAGAGCTCGCCGTCGGTGGTGTGGTAGACCATCCGGTGGCCGGAGATCTCGATGTACTTGATCTGGGAGGCGGCCAGGCGGACCATGGAGTCGGAGAGGGTGACCAGGACCTCGGTGTCCCGGCGGGTGTCCAGCTTGTTCAGGGCCCGCTGGAGCTTGAGGGCGAAGTTGGAGTAGCCCACCGGCTTGACCACGAAGTCAAAGGCGTCCACCTCATACCCCTTGACGGCGAACTGGGCCATATTGGTGACGAAAATGAGGGTCACCGAGCGGTCCCGCTCCCGCAGGGCGGCGGCGGTCTCCATGCCGTTGTGGCCGGGCAGGCCGATGTCCATGAGCACCAGGTCGTAGGCCGGGCGGTACTTGTTCAGGAATTCCTCTCCGCTGGCAAAGCAGGTGAGGGTGAAGTCCACCCCGTGCTCCCTCGTAAAGCGGGCAAAATAGGAGCGGAGGAGCTCGGCCTCGGCTGGGGAGTCCTCCACAATGGCGACATGTCGGTTCATATTCTGCCTCATCTCCTGTCAGCGGGGAATAACACATTATAGCACAGAATAGGACGGAATAAAACGAGAGGGAAACGAGGGAAAAGAGAACGTGCCCGCCCACATATGGTATTATAGCCAAAAAAATAGCGCTTGTCTGCGGGTGGGATGTGCAGTTTAGGTATGCAAAATGACAGTCTGTGTGATTTTGTGGAAACCGAAAAAGCCCCGTGCTATATTGTGTTCACGAGCACTAAACCGGGCGGCGGACCGGCCCGGGGCGGTGCGGATGAATTGTGAAGGAAGGAGCAAGGACAATGAAGAAGCTGAAAAAGACCCTGGCGGTCCTGCTGGCCGCCACCATGGTGCTGGGCCTGCTGGCCGCCTGCGACGACGGCAGCGCCGATGTTTCGGACCCCCCGGATTCCTCGGCCACCCCGGCCCCCAGCACGGATGAGTACCCCATCACCCCCGAGGAGCTGGGCTCCGGCGAGGTGAAGTGGAGCGAGGAGGAGACCGACGACGGCTGGATGAAGGTCACCAACGAGGGCGGCGACACCCTGGGCTATTCCCCCGACTCCGGTGTGACGCTTCTCCAGGTGGACGGCTTCGCGTTCAAGGATTTGAACCAGAACGGCGTGCTGGACCTCTACGAGGATTGGCGGCAGAGCAATGAGGACCGGGCAAAAAACGCAGTTTCCCTAATGAGTATTGAGGATATGGCAGGGCTGCGGGTAAGCCCGCTGACCATGTCCGCCAATCCGGAAGAAGATACAGCTCTTACCTTGGGAGAAGACGAGGAGAGTACTCTGGAGGCATATATCCAAGAGGCCGGGCTGAGATATACGGATAATATGTCTTATACAGTAAAGGGCGGCTTAGACAATGTGCGGAGCCTGGCGGAATACGCCAACAAGCTGCAGGTGCTCTCCGAAGGAAGCGGCTTGGGTCTTCCCTTTGTCATCTCTGCTGATCCAAGCAGCATACTGATGGGCTATACCACCCAGATGGTTCAGGCGTCCACCTTTGATACTGAAGTGGTCAACCAACTGTGGCAGGAGGTGTCCAAAGGCTAC
>DVHW01000239.1 GCA_018711785.1 Candidatus Galloscillospira excrementavium | reverse complement strand
ACAGACCGCCGCCATCCCCACAGAGAGCCAGGCCCTCATTCTCGTTCCCATACGCTTCCTCCCGCCGTCCCAGCGGCCCTCCTCTTTAAAAAAAGGCCCTGGAGCGGCGTTTGCTTCCTCTCCAGGGCCGGGGTATTTCGCTTGTCAGAACCGCAGGTCTCAGCGCTTGCGGTTGAAGATGCGCTCCAGGATGTCCCAGTCGTCGTCGCTGACGGCGGCCTTCTCGGCCTCGGGCTCCTGCGCGGGGGCGGGGGCGGCGGGCTGAGCCGCTCCGGCGGCGCGCTGCTCCTCCACACGGGCTCCGGCGCTGGTGAAGGGCTTGCTGCTGGCGGCCGCGGCGGGGGCGGCGGCAGGCTGCTCCTCCTTCTCGTCAAAGCCGGTGGCGATGACGGTGACCCGCAGCTCATCCTCCAGAGTATCGTCAAAGGCGGCGCCGAAGATGATATTGGCCTCGGGGTGGGCGGCCTCCTGCACCAGATTGGCGGCGGTCTCCACCTCCTCCAGGCCGATGTCCATGGAGCCGGTGACGTTGATGAGCACGCCCTTGGCCCCGTTGATGGAGGTCTCCAGCAGGGGGCTGGAGATGGCCATCTTGGCGGCCTCCTCGGCCTTGTTCTTCCCGGCGGCCCGGCCCACGCCCATGTGGGCCATGCCCGCGTCCTTCATGACGGCGGTGACGTCGGCAAAGTCCAGGTTGATGAAGCCGGTCTTTTTGATGAGGTCGGAGATGGACTGCACCGCCTGGCGGAGCACGTCGTCGGCGATCTCGAAGGCGTTGGCGAAGGTGATCTTCTGGTCGGTGGCGTACTTGAGCCGCTCGTTGGGGATGATGACCAGGCTGTCCACCTTGGTGCGCAGGTCCTCGATGCCCTTCTCGGCCTGTTCCATGCGGCGGCGGCCCTCAAAGCTGAAGGGCTTGGTGACCACGCCCACGGTGAGAATGCCCATCTCCTTGGCGATGTCGGCCACGATGGGGGCGGCCCCGGTGCCGGTGCCGCCGCCCATGCCGGCGGTGATAAAGACCATGTCGGTGTTCTCCAGCACCTTGGAGATCTGGGCCCTGCTCTCCTCGGCGGCCTTGCGGCCGATCTCGGGGTCGGCGCCGGCGCCCCGGCCGCCGGTGAGCTTCTCTCCCAGCTGGACCTTGAAGGTGGCGGCGGACTCGTTCAAAAAGGGCTTGTCGGTGTTGGCGGCGATGAAATCCACGCCCTGCATCCCGGATTTGACCATGCGGTTGACGACGTTGTTGCCTCCGCCGCCCACGCCGATGACTTTGATGGTGACCACACTCTCAGGCCCGGTGTCGATTCCAAACGGCATAGCTGCTCCTCCTAAGTAAACGGCCCCGCACCGGGGCGAATTTACGGTAATAACAAATTATTGTGGGGAATTTTCCCGGTCAGGGACTATATCTTGTTCTATTTTATCTCCCTTTTGCCGTGAGGTCAATAGTTCCCTGCGGATTTCCCCAAAGTTTTGGAACAATCTCGTCCCAAAGACCACCACTGCCGCCAGATAGAGCGGCAGGCCCATCCGCTCCCCCAGCCAGGTGAGAAACACGGCGATGAGGGCGTTGCCGAAAAAGCCGGAGAGGAAGATGCCCAGCTTGAAATTTCCCTTGAGCCGGGCGTTGAACCCGCCCAGGGCGGAGTCCAGGGCGGCCAGCAGGCCCGCCGCCGCGTAGAGGGAGAACTGGGCGGGGATGTGCCAGGGCACCAGAAAGCCCAGTACAAGGCCCAGCACCAGGCCGGTCAGCTCCATCATAGCCCATCCTCCCCTTCCGGCGGCAGGGTGGCGGTGGGCCGGGCGTAGCGGAACTCCACCGTCCCCTCGTATTTCGGTATGGTGACCAGGTCCCGGGCGGACACCGTCACCTCAATGCCCCACTGGCCCAGGATCTCGGCCACGCCGTTGCGCATGGTGAGGGCGGAGTAGAGGGTGTCCATGTCCCCAATGGCGGTGATGACATAGGGCGCCGCGTACCGCCGGCCGTTGACGGTGACCACCGCGCCGGTGCAGCGGATCTCGCTGCTGGCCAGCAACCGCTCGCCGTTGAGGGCGATGGCCTCCGCCCCGGCGTCCCTCAATTCGTTGACCACCGAGAGCAGGTCGCTGTCGTGGATGATGTAGTCGGCCTCGCTGCCGGTGGCGTTGGCGGCGGAGGAGTCCCGCAGGACCACCTCCACCCCCGGCCCCTCCAGGTCGGTGAGGCCGGCCATGGTCTCCAGCCTGTCCACCTCCGAGCGGAGGGCCTCGTTGTAGCTGCCGCCCTGGGCGGCCTCATCCCGGTAGAGCTCCAGGTCGGACTGGGTCTGCTCCAGCTGGGCCCGCAGGGTCTCGTTCTCCGTCTGCGCCTGATTGTAGAGCTCCTGGAGGGTCTCCAGCCGGCCCGCCGTGGCGGCGTCGCCGGCCGAGTTCACATACACGCTCTTGAGCTGCACCGCCAGCAGGAACCCCAGCAGGATACACACCGCGCCGATGGCCAGCTCGCCCTTTCCGTGCGTTTTCTTCATATGCGCTCCTTTGTTCCACCATGCTGCCCCGCCCGGCGGGGCGCCCATCAGGAGGAGTATGGGATAAAGTGGGCGTCCTCCAGCGTCAGGTCCAGGATGCCGGTGTCGGTGTCGCTCAGGCCCTGCTCGATGGCCAGCTCCACTGTCCGCAGCAGGCGGCCGAAGTCGCTGCCGCTCATGGGCAGCCGCACCTCGAAGCGGTCCAGGTAGCCCATGGTGATCTCGTTGACGGCGGTCAGGTCCAGGTAACCCACATCCCCCATCATCCCCCGCTGCTCCAGCTCCCCCAGCAGGGACTTCAGGCTCTGGAGCTTCAGGCTCTCCTCCTCCGCCACCTCCAGCAGGCTCCCCACCACCGGCGTCACCGGCGTCAGTCCGGTCACCTCCGGATAGGCGGCAGCGCCCGACGCGTCGGTCCGCTCCAGGAGCTTGCCCTTGGCGTCCAGGATCCACCAGGCCCCTCCGCTCTGGATGGCGGCCACGGGCTGGCACTCGGTCACCTCGATGACCAGCGTGTCCGGCCAGTTGCGGTAGATGACCACCTCGTCGATGTAGGGCAGGCGGCTCAGGAGCCGGGGGACGATCTGGAACTTGTTGAGGAGGAACAGGTTGTCCCGCAGCTCCACCCCCGTGGCCTGGATAATCTCCTCCTGGGTATACCGCGCGTTGCCGGACACCTCGATCCGGTCCACCCGGAAAAAGACCGCGCAGCCCACCAGGATGGCGGCCAGAATCAGCACAAAGGACAGCAGCTTATAGAGGAAGCCGAAGCGTCCCCGATTTCGCCGCCGTCCCCGTTTGCTCCTTCTCGCCGCCAATGCCGTGCCCTCCCTGGTGCGGGGGTGGCCCCCCGCCCGGTTTTCTCTGAAAGTATAGACCAAAAAGCCCAACAAAACATCAATAAAATCTTAAGTTTCTCTTTCTTCGGTGCGGGTGATCTCCGCCCCCAGCGCCCGCAGGTCCCCCGCCAGGTCCTGGTAGCCCCGGTCCGCGTGGGCCAGGCCGGTGACGGTGCTCCGCCCCCGGGCCCCCAGGGCGGCCACCACCAGGGCGGCCGCGCCCCGCAGGTCGGCGGCCTTCACCGCCGCGCCGTGGAGCTTCTTTCCCCCGCAGACCACGGCCACCCTTCCCTCCACCCGGATGTCCGCCCCCATGCGGCACAGCTCATCCACGTGGCGGTAGCGGCTCTCGAAGATGTTCTCCACAAAGACCGAGGTGCCCTCCGCCGTACACAAGGCGGCCATGACCGGGGCCTGGGCGTCGGTGGGGAAGCCGGGGTAGGGGGCGGTGCGCACCGGCCGCACCCCCCGCAGGGGCCGGTCGGCCCGGATGCAGATGCGCTCCGGGGTGCTGCGGATGGCGCAGCCCGCCTCGGAGAGCACGGCGGTGACAGTGGACAGGTGCCGGTAGTCTACCCCGGTGAGTTCGGCCTCGCCCCCCGCCGCGGCCGCGGCGGACAGATAGGTGGCGGCCACGATGCGGTCGCCGATGACGGTGTGCTCCCCGCCGTGGAGGGGCCGTCCCCCCTCCACCGTGATGACCGAGCTGCCCGCCCCCCGCACCCGGGCCCCCATGCTCCGCAGGAAATTCTGCAGATCCACGATCTCGGGCTCCCGGGCCGCGTTGGTGATGGTGGTGACCCCCTCGGCCCCCGTGGCCGCCAGCATGGCGTTCTCGGTGGCCCCCACGCTGGGCAGGGAGAGGACGATGTCGCACCCGGTCAGGCCCACGGCCGTGCAGCACAGGGCGCCGGCGCGCTCGGCCACCTCTGCCCCCAGCCTCCGCAGGGCGGCCAGGTGCAGATCGATGGGCCGAGGCCCCAGCTCGCACCCGCCGGGGAAGGACATCTCGGCCTCCCCCGTCCGGGCGAGGACCGCCCCCAGGAAGATGACCGAGGAGCGCATCTCCCGCATCAGCGCGTCGGGCACGTCGCTGCGGACCAGCTGGGAGGCGTCCACCCACAGGGTGTCCCCCTCCGTCCGCACCCGGCACCCCAGATGCTCCAGAATGGCCACCGAGGCCGTCACGTCGGAGAGGGCCGGGCAGTTATGTATGACGCTCTCCCCCCGGCCCAGGATGGCCGCCGCCAGGATGGGGAGCACGCTGTTCTTGGCCCCGTGGACCTTCACAGCCCCGTGCAGGCGTTTTCCGCCCTCGATCAACAATGCGCTCATAGCCTTCGCCCTCCGCAAGTCGTTGTGATGGTTCAGGCCATACTATGCGCCTGCGGAGGGGAGGGTGCGTTCCCGGGAAAAGGGCCGCTACTTCAGCAGTCCCAGCAGCGCCAGATAGATTTTTTCCGCCGCGTCGCCCTGGGCCATGCCCCGGAGGGCGCGGGCCATCTCTGCCCGGCGCCCTGCGTCCTTCAGGAGGTCTGAGGCGGTCTCCCACAGTCTCTGCTCCGAGCACTCCCCCTCCGGCAGGAGCACCGCTCCCCCGGCCTGGGCGAGCACCCGGGCGTTCTTGGTCTGGTGGTCGTTCGTCACGTTGGGGGAGGGCACCAGCACCGCGGGCCGCGCGATGGCGGTGAGCTCCGAGATGGTGGAGGCCCCGGCCCGGCAGAGCACCAGGTCGGCCGCCGCCATGACGGTGGGCATGTCGTAGATGTACTCCAGCACCTGCACGTCCCCCTGCCCCTCCAGGGACACGCCGGCGGCGGAGAGGGCGTCCACCACCTTCTGGTAGTCCCGGCCCGCGCCGTGGATGTGGTGGAAGGGCCGGCCGGAGCGGCACTCCCGGGCGATGAAGTCGGCCATGCGCTCGTTCATCACCGCCGCCCCCAGGCTCCCCCAGTAGGAGAGGAGGAGGGGCCGCTCGTCGGTGATGCCCAGCTGGGCCCGGGCCTCCTTCCGGGTGTAGCGGAAGAAGTCCCCCCGCACCGGCGTGCCGGTGACCACCACCTTCTCCGGGTGGTCGTAGTGGCTCCGGCTCTCCTCAAAGCCCACCATCACCAGGTCCACCACCCGGGCGAGGGCCTTGGTGGTGAGGCCGGGGACGGCGTTGGACTCGTGGACCGCCGTGGGGATGCCCCGCCGGGCGGCGGCGCGCACCACCGGGTAGGAGGCGTAGCCCCCGGTGCCCACCACCAGGTCGGGCCGGAACTCGTCCAGGATGGCGTCGGCCTGCCGCCGGGAGCGGGCCATATTCCCCAGGGTGCGCAGGTTGTGGACAATGGCCCCGGGGGCCAGGGAGCGCTGGAAGTTGGTGATGGTCACCGCGCGGATCTCATAGCCCTCCTTGGGCACCAGGCGGTTCTCCATGCCCCCCTCCGCCCCCGCGAAGAGGATATGGCACCCGGGCTGCCGCTCCTCGAACAGCCGGGCCAGG
>DVHW01000238.1 GCA_018711785.1 Candidatus Galloscillospira excrementavium | reverse complement strand
CGGCGCAGGCGGGCCAAAAAGCGGCAGGATAATGGTCCTTGACCTGCAAAAAAACGCCCCGGCGGCCCTTTCCTAAGGGCCGCCGGGGATTTTTCACGCCTTGAACTTTTTGCTCTCCGCCACCGCCAGCTCGTCACAGCGGTTGTTGTACGGGTTGCTGGCGTGGCCCGCGTCCTCGCAAGCTCCGCATCCCTCGCCACGTCCTCGCAAAGTTCGCTCTATCTCGGAACGGCCTAAACGGCCATTCCTCGCGACGCTCCCTTGCTCGTCCTTTCCCCGCCGGGCATAACCCGACGGGGACCCCATATGGCGGCAGGGCTCGCTCACTCCACTGCTCGTCCTCTCCCCACGGGACCCGCTGCGCTGGGCTCCCGCGGGGGCCCCGGATGGGTCAAGGGCCCTGTGCCTTGAACTTTTTGCTCTCCGCCACTGCCAGCTCGTCACAGCGGTTGTTGTACGGGTTGCTGGCGTGGCCCTTGACCCAGTGGAGGCGGACGGTGTGGCGCTCGCAGAGGGCCAGCAGCCGCTCCCACAGGTCGGGGTTGAGGGCGGGCTTCTTGTCCGCCTTGACCCAGCCCCGGGCCTTCCAGCCCTTGGCCCAGCCCTTCTCCAGCGCGTCGATGACATACTTGGAGTCGGACCAGAGCTCCACCTCGCAGGGCTCCTTCAGGGCTTCCAGGGCGGTGATGACAGCGGTGAGCTCCATGCGGTTGTTGGTGGTGCGCGCCTCGCCGCCGGAGAGCTCCTTGCGGAACGCCCCGTACATCAAAATGGCCCCCCATCCGCCCGGGCCGGGGTTGCCGGAACAGGCGCCGTCCGTGTAAATGGTGACTGTTTTCATGCTGGTTCCTCCAGGGATACGCTCAGTATGCAGCCGGGGTGGGGCCGCTCCCGGCCCGCGATGCGGACTCCGCGGGGACCCCGGACAGGACTCAAATCGGCCGGAGTAGATCCGGCCGATTGCAAGGCTTTCCGGCTGGGAAAACACTCGGCGCGCCAAAAGGGCGCGGGGACGAGTTCGGCGCGCTACGGCCGGTCGGTGTCCAGCAGGATGGTCACCGGGCCGTCGTTCTGAGAAAAGACCTGCATGTCGGCGCCGAACTCGCCGTGCTCCACCTGGAAGCCCCGGCTGCGGCACTCGTCCATAAACTTCTCGTAGAGGGGGATGGCCACCTCCGGCTTGGCGGCGTGGGAGAAGCCGGGCCGGCGGGAGCGGGTGTCGGCGTAGAGGGTGAACTGGCTCACCACCAGCAAGCTCCCTCCCACGGCGGCCAGATTCAGGTTCATCTTCTCGTTCTCGTCCTCAAAGACCCGCAGGCCGCAGACCTTATCGGCCAGCTTGGCGGCCTGCTCCGCGGTGTCCTCCGGGCCCACCCCCAGCAGGACCAGAAAGCCCTGCCCGATGGCCCCGTTGACCTTCCCGCCGATCTCCACCGAGGCGTTTTTGACCCGGGTGACGACTGCGCGCATAACAGAAACTCCTTACTACAAATGGTTATCGGTATTCCCGCTTCAGCCCCCGGGCGTACAGGGGGTCGATGTCAAAGGCGGCCACGTCGCCGGAGGAGCACTTCAGGTCGGTGACGTTCACAATGGTCTCCACCGCGCCGATGCGGCCGATGACCCGGGCCTTCTGCCCGTTGATGCGCACCGTGATGCGCCTGGCGGCCCGCCAGCGGCGGAAGAAGGCCAGCAGACCCTCCTCCCGGATGCGGGTGACGCCGAAGCCGTTCTGGTACCCCACCGGCAGCACCGCCACCCGGGTGGGCTTTTTCAGGGTGACCATGGTCTCGGTGCCCACGGTATGGCCCTGGGGCAGCCAGCGGACCTCCTCCAGGGCGGCCTCACCGTAGCCCACCCGCTGCAGCCCGTCCCCCTTGGTCCGGCGGCAACGGCCCAGTACCACCGAGCCGGCCCGCACCGCGCCCAGCCGGGCGAAGTCGTAGTGCATCAGGGCGAAGGAGCCCGCCGCGTGGACCACGCCGGTCTCGAACCCGGCTTCGTGGATGGCCTTGAGCAGCTTCTGGAAGGCGTCCATCTGGAGGGCGGCGTCCCGCCCATCGGTCCGGGCCGAGTGGATCTGGGTGTAGATGCCCGAGATGGCCACGTTGGGCATGTTCTTGAACACCGAGAGGATCTTGTCCGGCTCCTCCACCAGAAACCCGCCGAAGCCCAGGCCCACGTCCACCTGGATGTGGGCCTCCACCACGGTGGAGCGGCTCTCCGCCAGGGCGTTGAGGGCCAGGGCGGTGTCCACCGAGCCGATGGTGCACACCACGTTCAGGTCCACCAGCCGCTCCAGCTCCTCCCGGCTGGTGGTGGAGCGGAGCATCAAAATCTCCTCCTCCACCAGCCCTGCCTTGCGCAGGGCGGCGGCCTCCTCGGGCTCGGAGACCGCGAAGCGGCCGATGCCCTCGTCCCGGAGGAGCTTTGCCATCTCCACCAGGCCGGCGCCGCCGGCGTCCCCGGTGAGCACGCCGTAGATCACCGCGCCGCCCGCCCGCTGCTTGATGACCGAGAGGTTGTTCTTGACCGCCTGCTTTTCAATGACCAGGGTTTTCATATGCCGCCCCTTTCCCCCGCGGGTACTCTCTTTCTCTATGTGGGATTTGTCTGGTTGAATCCTGCGCCGGGCCGGCCCCGGCGCCTGTCCGCCATCCGGCCGGCCCAAGATAAGGCCATTATACCCCCTCCCGCCCCCTGCGTCAACGAAAAGCGGAGGCCTTCTGCCCCGGTGCCGGGGGCGGCTCTGGCCGCATTCGCACTTGTGTTCGGGCGGAAAAAGTGGTACAATTTTTTGAATCGACAAGCACTGTGTTGGAGGAAATCACTTGAACCGAGTCACCACTGTCATCGCCCCGGAGGAGATCGCCCGCCAGCGGTCCTTCTGTGAGCGCATCGCCGAGCGCAACGCCGCCCGCCCCGCCGCCCCCCTGGCCCTGGTGGACACCTACGGCTGCCAGCAGAACGAGGCCGACTCCGAGCGGCTGCGGGGCTACCTGAGGGAGATGGGCTTCGCCTTCACCGACGCCGAGGCGGAGGCCGACGTCATCGTTATCAACACCTGCGCCATCCGGGAGCACGCCGAGCAGCGGGTGCTGGGCAACGTGGGCGTCCTGGTCCACACCAAGCGGGCCAAGCCGGAACAGGTCATCTGCCTGTGCGGCTGTATGGCCCAGGAGCCCCATATGGCGGAGAAGATCCGGGCCTCCTACCGCCATGTGGACCTGGTCTTCGGCCCCCAGGCCCTGTGGCGCTTCCCCGAGCTGCTCTGGCGCTGCCTCTCCCGGGGCGGCCGGGTGTTCGACACCGCCGACGAGCCCGGCTCCATCGCCGAGGGCATCCCGGTGGTGCGGCAGAACGCCTTCAAGGCCTGGGTGTCCATCATGTACGGGTGCAACAACTTCTGCTCCTACTGCATCGTGCCCTACGTCCGGGGCCGGGAGCGCTCCCGCCGGCCGGAGGACATCCTCCGGGAGGTGGAGGAGCTCTCGGCGCAGGGGTATAAGGACATCACCCTTCTGGGCCAGAACGTGAACTCCTACGGTAAGGACCTGGAGGAGGACATCGACTTCGCCGGGCTGCTGGAGCGGGTCAACGCCGTGCCCGGGGACTTCCTCATCCGCTTTATGACGAGCCACCCCAAGGACGCCACCGAGCGCCTCTTCGACGCCATGGCCGCCTGCGAAAAAGTGGCCCCGGTCATCCACCTGCCCTTCCAGGCGGGGAACGACCGGGTGCTCAAGGCCATGAACCGGGGGTACACGGCGGAGCAGTATCTCTCCAAGGTGGCCGCCCTGCGCCGGCGCGTCCCGGACATCGTCCTCACCAGCGACGTCATCGTGGGATTTCCCGGGGAAACCACCGCCGAATTCGAGGACACCCTGAACATTTTGGAGGCCGTCCGGTTCGACGCCCTCTTCACCTTCCTGTTCTCCCCCCGCCAGGGCACCCCGGCGGCGAGGATGGAGGACCCCACGCCGAAAGAGGAGAAGCAGGCCAACTTCCAGCGGCTGGTGGACCTCCAGAACGCCATCTCCAATGAGAAGCACCAGGCCTATGTGGGCAGGACCCTCCGCTGTCTGGTGGACGGCGAGGGGGAGGACCCCCGCAATACCCTCACCGCCCGCACCGCCGGAAACCGGCTGGTCCACCTGAACGGGGACAAGGCCCTCATTGGACAGTATGCGGACGTGACCATCACCTCCGCCTCCACCTGGGCCCTATTCGGGGAACTGGCCCAGGGCGGCGAGGGACAGGCCCAGGGATAGGCCGGAGGCAAAGACGGCCTCCTGCCGGATGGACTCCAGAATGTCCCGGCCGGAGACATAGCACTCCAGCCGGAGGGCCCCCTCCCCGTCCAGCCGGGGCGCCAGGCGCTCCAGCGCCAGCCGGCACATGCGCTCGTTGTCCAGAAGCTCCTCCCGCTCCGGGCGGAGATAGGTGTCCAGGCAGGTGTCGAGGGCGTAGCGGTAAAGGGCGCGGAGAAGAGAATTCATAACACATCAACTCCTTTGAGAAGATTATAACAAGCAAATTATTGCATGTCAATACTTGCTTGTCCTGGCGGTGAGGAATCAATGACAAAATTGCCAGAGCGGCTGCAATACTTAAAAACGAGCCGAAATATCATGCAGAAAGACATTGCCTCTGACCTGGGTATTCCGCTCCGTACTTACCAGAGATACGAGCGAGGCGAGGGAGAACCGAATGTCACGGTTCTGGCCCGGATGGCGCAGTATTTTGCCGTGAGCGCAGATTATCTGCTGGGTTTGTCGGACGAGGAATACGCGAAATGACCACACTGCCGGAGCGGTTGCAGCTTCTGAAGGAAAAGCGAAATCTGATGCAGAAGGATATCGCAGCCGGGCTTGGAATTCCCCTGCGGACCTACCAGCGGTACGAGTACGGCGAGCGGGAACCGCAGGCGTCAGTGGTAGCGGACATGGCGCGGTTTTTTCAGGTGTCAGCAGACTACCTGCTTGGGCTGTCAGATCGGGAGTAGGGGCGCACACTGTGCGCCCGGGGCTTACATTTCCGCCCACGGGCGGGAGGGGGAGGTTTCGCCTGCGGGCGACCTACTTTTGCCGCTGGGCAAAAGTAGGCAAAAACCAGCCAGGGGGAAACTCACGGGCGGCGTCGGGGACCGCAAGGGCCCCCTCGCGCCCTACCCCGTTTCCCCCTGGACCCCCGGGTGCGCCGCCACGGGACAAGGGCGGTGACCTTCGGCCCGTACCGGCGCGGCGTTCCCTTCTTCTGGCCGCTCCCCTCTGCCACGCGTTGGCCGCTCCCCCGGCACACCCGAACGCTCAGCCGCCACCGTTTCGTTCTGGCACGCGCTCCGCGCTGACCCGGGCGGAGGATGTGAGCTTTTCGAGTCTGACAGACGGATAAGACCATGTTTTCCGCTTGCCATGCCATGCTTCCCGAACCTTTTGCCCAGCCCAGCGCGGAGCGCGTGCAAGAAGTGGGAGGAATCGGCTGAACGCGCGGCAACATCGGAGTGACGAGAGGCGCGCGGCACAGAGGGCTGACTATAAACCGCCGCCCCCGCGCTGGCACAATCCGAAAGTCTCTGTCCTTGTCCCGTGGCGGCGCACCCGGGGGTCCAGGGGGCAAGCGGGGTAGCACATCGCAAGATGTGCGTGAGCGGCCCCCTGGTCAGTCTTTGCCTCCTTTCGGCTGACACCGAAAGGAGGTCGCGCCGGAGCGCGAAACCTCTCCTCCGTTGAGGAACCGAAAACCTGAAAAATTCCCCGCGCCAGACATAGAACAGAAAAGGAGACCCGCCATGGCAGAACTCACCCCCATGATGCGCCAATACCTCCAGATGAAGCAGGCCCACCCGGACTGCATCCTCTTTTTCCGCCTGGGGGACTTTTACGAGATGTTCCTGGAGGACGCCAAGCTGGTCTCCAGGGAGCTGGACCTGACCCTGACCACCCGGGACCGGGGCAAGGCCAAGGAGGACCAGACCCCCATGTGCGGCGTGCCCTACCACAGCGCCGACGCCTACATCGCCCGGCTCATCAACAAGGGCTACAAGGTGGCCATCTGCGAGCAGATGGAGGACCCGGCCACCGCCAAGGGCCTGGTGGACCGGGACATCATCCGCATCATCACCCCGGGCACCATCATCAACGAGGCCATGCTGGAGGAGGGGCGCAACAACTTCCTCTGCGCGATATACACCGACGGGGCGGGGGGCGCGGTGTGCTTCTGCGACCTCTCCACCGGCGAGGTGTGGGCCACCTCCTTCCCGCCGCAGGGCCTCTCCGAACACCTGTACAACGAGCTGGGCCGCTTCTCCCCCCGGGAGGCGGTGCTCTCCGACACGGCCTACCAGGACGAGGACCTGCGCGCCTTCCTCAGGGAGCGGCTGGACTGCCGGTGCGAGGCCGGTGGCGAGGACCGCTTTGGCCTGGAGGAGGCCCGCCGGACGGTGGAGCAGCAGTTCCGCGCCGGGCTGGAGGGCCTCCCCGCCGGGGACGACCACGCCCTCCGGGCGGTGGGGGGCCTGCTCACCTACCTCTATGAGACCCAAAAGACCGACCTGGGCCACGTGAGCACCCTCAACTACTACACCTCCGGCCAGTTCATGGAGCTGGACTACAACGCCCGGCGCAACCTGGAGCTGACCGAGACCATGCGCTCCAAGGAGAAAAAGGGCTCCCTGCTGTGGGTGCTGGACAAGACCAAGACCCCCATGGGCCACCGGCTCATCCGCTCCTGGCTGGAGCGGCCCCTCCTCTCCCCGGTGCAGATCAACAAGCGCCTGGGGGCGGTGGCCGATTTGGTGGGGGATGCCATCGCCCGGGAGGAGATCGCCCTCGTCCTGCGGGAGATCACCGACCTGGAGCGGCTCATCGGCCGCATCGTCTACGGCACCGCCGGGGGCCGGGACCTGGCCGCCCTGGCCGCCGGGCTGGGCAGGGTGCCCGACGTGCGCCGGCGGCTGGAGAGCTTCCCCTCCACCCTGCTCTCCCACCTGCGCACCGAGCTGGACGACCTGGAGGACCTGCGGGACCTCATCGGCCGGGCCATTGTGGACGATCCCCCCTTCTCGGTGCGGGAGGGCGGCTTCATCCGCCCCGGGTACAGCCAGGAGGTGGACCACTACCGGGACATCCTGCAAAACGGCAAGGGCGTGGTGGCCTCCATCGAGGCGGCCGAGAAGGAGCGCACCGGCATCAAGGGCCTGAAGGTGGGCTACAACAAGGTCTTCGGCTACTACATCGAGGTGTCCAAGTCCTACCTCTCCCAGGTGCCTGACACCTACATCCGCAAGCAGACCCTGGCCAACTGCGAGCGGTACATCACCCAGGAGCTCAAAGACCTGGAGCACGAGATCCTATCCGCCCAGGACCGGGTGGTAGCCCTGGAGTACCAGCTGTTCTGCGAGGTGCGGGAGCAGGCGGCCGCCCAGGTGGCGGCGGTCCAGCGCACGGCGGCGGCGGTGGCCCAGGTGGACGTGCTCACCTCCTTTGCCGCCGTGGCGGCGGAGAGCGGCTACTGCATGCCCCAGGTGGACCTGAGCGACCATCTGGACATCACCGAGGGGCGCCACCCGGTGGTGGAGAAGATGCTGAAAAACAGCCTCTTTGTCCCCAACGACACCCACATGGACAACGGCGAGCACCTGGTGGCCATCATCACCGGCCCCAACATGGCGGGCAAGAGCACCTACATGCGCCAGGTAGCCCTCATCGTCCTCATGGCCCAGATGGGCTCCTTCGTCCCGGCCAAGGCCGCCCGCATCGGGGTGGTGGACCGGGTGTTCACCCGCATCGGCGCCAGCGACGACCTCTCCGCCGGCCAGTCCACCTTCATGGTGGAGATGACCGAGGTGGCCGAGCTGCTGAAAAACGCCACCAGCCGCTCCCTCCTCATCTTGGACGAGATCGGGCGGGGCATCAGCACCTACGACGGCATGGCCATCGCCCGCTCGGTGCTGGAGTACTGCGCCGACCGCAAGCGCCTGGGGGCCAAGACCCTCTTCGCCACCCACTACCACGAGCTCACCGCCCTGGCCGGGCAGATTGGCGGGGTGGAGAACTACAACATCGCCTGCAAGAAGCGCAAGGACGACATCATCTTCCTGCGCCGCATCGTCCCCGGCGGGGCCGACCAGAGCTACGGCATCGAGGTGGCCAAGCTGGCCGGGGTGCCCGACCGGGTCATCCAGCGCGCCCGGACCATCCTGACCGAGCTGGAGGCGGGGAACCGCTCCGCCGCCGCCCCGGCCCCCCGTCCGAGCGGGGAGAGCCAGGTCTCCCTGCTGGACATGGGGGCGGCCGAGGTGGCCGAGCGCCTGCGGCAGGTGGACGTGAACACCCTCACCCCCATCGAGGCCATGAACCTGCTCTTTGAGCTCAGACAGAAGCTGTAACCCGGCCGGGGAGCATCCCCGGCGGACCGAGAAGGAGAAAGGAGGCGCGGGCCGTGCGCAGCAGCCAGTGGAGACCCCAGATGACCGCCTCAGAGCGCAACCGGGGCTGGGTCTTTTTCGCTCTGTACATCCTGGTGTTCCCCCGGCTCATGGGCTGGTTCCAGCGGCTCATCTCGGGGGACGCGGAGCCCCTCATCGCCGAGAGCAACCTCATCTACTACGCCCTGCTCTTCGCCCTGACCCTGCTGGTGTTCTGGGGCTTCCTGCGCCACGCCTTCTCCCTGCTGCTGGACTGGCTGCCCGAGAACCTTTTCGCCATCGTCACCGGCCTGGCCGGGGCGGGGGTGCTCCACTTCCTGGTGATGCTCCTGCCCTACCCGGTGGAAAACCCGGCGGCGGCCGACTGGAGCGGCGAGTTCCTCCTCTCCCCCGCCCCCACCCTGGTGGTGGTGCTGGTGCTCATGCCTCTGGTGGAGGAGGTGCTCTTCCGGGGCCTGGTGTTCGGCAGCCTGCGGCGCTACTCCCGGCCTCTGGCATACGTGGTCACCGTGCTGGGCTACGCGGTGGCCTGCGTCTGGCAGTACATGTTCCAGCCCACGGGCTTCGACGCGCGGTACCTGCTCCTCTTTGTCCAGTACCTGCCCATGTCCCTGGGCCTCACCTGGTGCTACGACAACGGCGGCTCCATCTGGAGCGCCGTGCTCCTGCATGTCATCCTCAACGGCGCCCAGCTGCTGCTGGCCCTGCGGTGAAAAAGCGCCTTACCCCGGAAAGGAGAAGTTATGCCCCATATTCAGCAGCTTGACCCCCATGTCGCCGACCTGATCGCCGCCGGCGAGGTCGTGGAGCGGCTCCCCGGCCCGCCCGGGGCGGCCCGGGGGCCCCGGGATTTCACTCAAATCGGCCGGAGGGAATCCGCCCGATTTCAAGGTTTTTCCCCGCGGGGGAAAAACGCTTGTATGCGTTCCGCTCCACGAAAGGAGACCTCTCATGCCACACATTCAGCAGCTTGACCCCCACGTCGCCGACCTGATCGCCGCCGGTGAGGTCGTGGAGCGGCCCGCCAGCGTGGTCAAGGAGCTGGTGGAGAACGCCATCGACGCCGGCGCCACGGCGGTGACGGTGGAGATCCAAAACGGCGGGATGACCCTTATCCGGGTCACCGACAACGGCTGCGGCATCGCCGACAGCGAGGCCGAGACCGCCTTCCTCCGCCACGCCACCAGCAAGATCCGCTCGGAGTACGACCTGGAGGCCATCGGCACCCTGGGCTTCCGGGGGGAGGCCCTGGCCGCCATCGCCGCCGTGTCCCGGGTGGACCTGCTCACCCGGCAGGCCCAGGCCCCCCTGGGCACCTCGGTGTCCCTGGAGGGGGGCGCGGTGGTGAGTCACGAGGAGGCGGGCTGCCCCGCCGGCACCACCATGGTGGTGCGGGACCTCTTCTATAACACCCCCGCCCGGCTGAAGTTCATGAAGCGGGATTCCGCCGAGGGGGCGGCGGTCTTTGCCGCGGTGCAGCGCGCCGCCCTGAGCCACCCGGAGGTGTCGGTGAAGTTCCTGCGGGACGGCAGGCAGGAGCTCCTCACCCCCGGGGACGGGGTGCTCCAGAGCGCCATGTACGCTGTGCTGGGCCGGGACATGGCCCTGGGCCTCACCGCGGTGCAGGGCACCGGCGAGGACATGGGGGTGACCGGCTTTGCCTCCCTCCCCGCCTGCTGCCGGGGCACCCGGGGGTACCAGTTCTTCTTTGTCAACGGCCGGTATGTCAAGTCCCGCACCATGACCGCCGCCCTGGAGGAGGCCTACCGCAACCAGAAGATGGTGGGCAAGTTCCCCGGCTGCGTGCTCCACCTGACCACCAAGCTCAGCGCGGTGGACGTGAACGTCCACCCCACCAAGCAGGAGGTCAAGTTCGGCAGCGAGAAAAAGGTGTTCGACACGGTGTACTACGCCGTGAAGTCCGCCCTGGAGGGCGATCCCACCCGGGTGCGGGCCGAGCTGAAGCCCTCCCCCCGGCTGGCCCCGACCGCCCGGGAGGACACGGTGACCCCCAACCAGCTGGCCTTCCGCACCATGACGGCAGAGGAGTACCGCCGCTCCGCCCCCGCCCCGTCGGCGGAGCGGCCCAGGACCATCCCCGCCGCCCCGGCGGACCGGCCCTCCCTCCCCCTCCACGACTTCACCACCCCCCGCCGCCCGGCGCGGGGGGAGTGGGTGAGCCCCCCGCCGGCGGAGGAGGCAGCCCCCGCCTGGGCGGCGCCCTCCCCTGTCCGGGAGCCCGCCGTCCCCACGGGAGAGGGGACTTCCCCTGTTTGGGAGTCCACCGCCCCTCCGGAGAAGGAGCCCTCCCCCCTTCGGGAGCCCGTCCCTCCGGCGGCCCCAGTGACACCCGCCGAGTCCGCCGTCAGCGCGGAGCAGAAGAGCGCCCCGGCGGCCTCCCTCCCCCCGGAGGGGCCCGAGCCGGAGCCCTGGCGGGTGGCCGGGGAGGTGCTCCACACCTACATCATCGTGGAGCAGGGGGACAAGGTGCTGTTCATCGACAAGCACGCCGCCCACGAGCGGATGAATTTTGACGCCCTCAAGGCGGGGCACTACCGCCCCATGGTACAGGAGCTCCTCTCCCCGGTGGTCCTCACCCCCGGGGCGGAGGAGGCCTCCGCCCTGCTCGCCCACCTGCCCCTCCTGGCCGAGTTCGGCTTTGACGCGGAGGACTTCGGCGGCGGGAGCCTCCTGGTCCGCTCCGCCCCCGGGGACATCGACGCCGAGGAGATCGGCCCCACCCTGGCGGAGATCGCCGGGAAGCTCCTCCTCACCGGCCGGGCCGACCCGGACAGCGTGCGGGACGAGCTGATGCACACCATGGCCTGCAAGGCTGCCATCAAGGGGGGAGAGCGCAGCGCTCCGGAGGAGCTGGAGCGGGTGGCCCGCTGGGTGATGGAGGACCGGGTGCGCTACTGCCCTCACGGCCGCCCGGTGGCCATCGAGCTGACCCGTGGGCAGCTGGAGAAGCAGTTTGGCCGGGCCTGAGACAGGGCCTGGAGGAGGAGTGAGACCATGGAGCGGCTGACCATGCGGACAGGGGCGGGGACGCCCCGCCCGCCCAGGATCCTGGTCCTCTGCGGGCCCACCGCCTCGGGCAAGACCGCCCTGGGGGTGGAGCTGGCCCGGGCCACGGGGGGCGAGGTGGTCTCTGCCGACTCCATGCAGGTCTACCGCCGCATGGACATCGGCACCGCCAAGCCCACGGCGGAGGAGATGCGGGGGGTGCCCCACCACATGCTGGACGTGGCCGAGCCCTGGGAGGACTACTCGGCGGCCCGGTATGTGGCCGAGGCCTCCGCCTGTGTGGACGGCATCCTCGCCCGGGGAAAGCTGCCCATAATCGTGGGGGGCACCGGGCTCTACATCGACTCCCTGGTGTCCGGCCGGACCTTCGCCCCCTTCCCCGGCGGCTGGCGGGAGAAGCTCCAGAACCGCCTGGAGGCGGAGGGCATCGGGCCGCTCTACGCCGAGCTGCGGGCAGTGGACCCCCAGCGGGCGGAGAAGCTCCCCATCACCGACCACCGGCGCATCCTCCGGGCGCTGGAGGTGTGGTACGAGACCGGGGAGACCATCACAGCCCACGACGAGCGGTCGCGCACCCAGCCCCCCCGGTATGATGCCATCCGTATCGGCCTGGCCTTTGCCGACCGGCGGCGGATGTGGGAGCAGATCGACCGCCGGGTGGACCGGATGCTCGCCGCCGGGCTGGAGGGGGAGGTCCGGGGGCTGCTGGAGAGCGGCCTGAGCCCCGGCTGCACCGCCATGCAGGCCATCGGCTACAAGGAGGTCTACGCCGCCCTCCAGGCGGGGGCGGACATGGCCGCGGCGGCAGAGGAGATCAAGCTCCGCTCCCGGCAGTACGCCAAGCGGCAGCTGACCTGGTTCCGCCGCACCCCGGACGTGCACTGGATCACCTGGGGGGAATCCCCCGATTTTTCCCGGGCTGTGCAGGATTCGACAAAATATATGGAAGAAAATGGATTAGTATAGGTACATTCCAGGGGTGGGACAGGCTCCGCCCCGAGAGAGAAAGGAATGTACTTATCATGCAGAAGAACAACAGCCTCCAGGACAGCTTCCTCACCCGGGTCCGCCAGGAGCGGCGGGGGGTCACCGTCTTTTTGATGAACGGCTACCAGCTCCGGGGGCAGATCACCGGGTTTGACGCCTTTGTGGTGGTCCTCACCACCGACAGCAAGCAGCAGGTGATCTACAAGCACGCCATCTCCACCATCGTGCCCGAGCGGCCGGTGGACCTGGGGGAGGGATAGGGCGAAGGGGCTGGCGCTCCCCGCCCTGCCCCTCTGCCGCGAGAAAGGAAAACCATCCATGAAGCAGGGCCAGATCCTCAACCGAATCGTCATGCTCGTCCTCTTTGGGGCCATTTTGGTCTACCTGGGGGTCAATGTGGTGGGCAGCCTCACCGACCCGCTGATCACCACCCTGTCCTACACCTACACGGTGGACGACGCGGTGGAGACCACCGGCCTTCTGGTCCGGGAGGAGACCGTGCTCCCCGCCCAGACCCTCTACGCCGACATCCTCCCCGCCGAGGGGGAGAAGGTGGCCAAGGGGGAGAGCATCGCCTACCTGTACCAGAGCGCCGACGCGCTGGAGCGCAGCAGCCAGATCCAGGCCCTGGCCCTCCAGCTGGAGCAGCTGGAGTACACCCTGGACGCGGCGGGGGATGGAGGGGACAGCGCCCAGCTCAACCGGGAGATCCTGGACAGCATGGTGGAGCTGAAGGCCTCGGTGGCCCGGCGGGAGCTGAACGGCCTCTCCGGGGACACGCTGGATCTGAAGAGCCTGATCTACAAGCGGGAGTACGCCTATGGCGACGGCGATTTGGAGGCCACCCAGCAGGCGGCGTCCGACCTGCGCAGCCAGATTTCCTCCCTCCAGTCGGCGGCCGCGGCCAGCACCCAGGTGGTGACCGCCGATGTGTCCGGCACCTTCTCCGGCGTGGTGGACGGGTACGAGTCCCTCCTCACCCCGGAGAGCCTGGAGAGCCTGACCCCCTCCGCCCTGGAGGAGCTGGAGCGGCGGGAGGTGTCCGGGGACGAGGGGGCGGTGGGCAAGCTCATCACGGACTCGACCTGGTATTTTGTCTGCAACGTGGACGAGGCCGACGCCCGCCGGCTGGTGGAGGGAGAGAGCATTACGGTCCGCTTCTCCCGGGACTGGTCGGGGGAGGTGTCCATGACCATCGAGCGCCTCAGCGAACCGGAGGAGGGTCAGGTGCTGGTGGTGCTCTCCTCTGACCGCTACCTGTCGGAGACCACCCTCCTGCGCGGCCAGAGCGTGGAGCTGATCTTTGACAGCGTAACCGGCATCCGGGTGCCCAAGGAGGCCGTCCGGGTGGAGGAGCGGACCGGGACCGACGAGGAGACCGACGAGGAGTACACCTATCAGCAGACGGTGGTGTATGCCGTGGTGGGCGCCCAGGCCGAGGCCAAGGATGTGACCATCCTGGCCGAGGGGGAGGACTTCTTCCTGGTGGAGGCGGTGGAGCCGGACAACCCGGACAACACCACCCAGGCCAAAAAGGCCCTGCGGTCGGGGGATGAGATCATCGTCCGCGCGGAGAACCTCTACGACGGCAAGGTCCTGCGCACGGGCTGAGAAAAAGGAGGAAGCGGAGATGGACCTGAGAGAGAATATCGCGCGGGTGCGGGAGCGCATCGCCGCCGCGGCCCGGCAGGCGGGCCGGGAGCCGGGGGAGATCGGCCTGGTGGCGGCCACCAAGGTGCAGACCTCGGAGACCATCCGCTCCGCCATCGCCGCCGGCATCACCATCTGCGGAGAGAACCGGGTGCAGGAGATGACCGCCCATCTGGCCGATCATGCCTATACCGGGGCGGCCCTCCACTTCATTGGCCACCTCCAGACCAATAAGGTGAAGGACGTGGTGGGCCGGGTGGACCTCCTGGAGTCGGTGGACTCGGAGCACCTGCTGCTGGCGGTGGAGAAGCAGGCGGCCAAGCTGGGCGTCCGGCAGGACATCCTGCTGGAGGTCAACATCGGCGGCGAGGCGGCCAAGAGCGGCGTGGACCCGGCCGGGGCCCGGGCCCTGGCCGAGCAGGCGGCCGCCCTGCCCCACATCCGGCTCCGGGGGCTGATGACGGTGCCACCGGTGGCGTCAGCTCCCGGCGGAAACCGGCGGTTTTTTGCGGAAATGTATCAGCTTTATGTTGACATAAGAACCGCTTTGGGTGATAATGTACCTGATATGGACTGCCTTTCCATGGGGATGAGCGCCGATTTTGAGGACGCCGTCCGGGAGGGGGCCACCCTGGTCCGGGTGGGCACCGCCCTGTTCGGTCCCCGTCCCCCCATGAAAAGCCGGCAGCAAGGATAAGAACGGAGGTTCCATCCATGGGATTTATTGACGAGCTCAAGCGCCTGGCCCGGCCCTATGAGGACGAGGACGACGAGGAGTACGACGACTACGACGACACGCCCCCCCGCAGCGAGCGCGCCGACCGCCGGGAGAAGGCATCGGCCAAGAGCGGCAGCGACGCCACCGGCAGCCTTTTCCCCGCGGAGACCGACCGGCGCAGCAACAAGGTGGTGAACATCCACACCACCACCCAGCTCCAGGTGGTGCTGGTGAAGCCCGAGCGGTTCGACAACGCCTGGGAGATCGCCGACCACCTGCGGGAGAAGCGCACGGTGGTGCTCAACCTGGAGTCCACCGACGACAAGACCACCCGCCGGGTGCTGGACTTCCTGGCCGGCGTGGCCTACGCCCAGGAGGGCAAGATCAAGAAGGTGGCCGCCCGGACCTACATCATCACGCCCTACAACGTGGACATTCTGGGCGACCTCATCGACGAGCTGGAGAACAACGGGCTCTATTTCTGACGCGGACAATTGAAATGCCGTCCACGTTGTCCCGCCGGAAATCCGGCGTCCCAAGCGTTTTCGCCCCTGGCGAAAACCTTGATGCCGGGCGGATTCATTCCGCCCGAGCAGATAAAAACACCGGGGCCCCCGCATGATGCGCAGCATCGGGCGGGGCGGACATTCTGGGCGACCTCATCGACGAGCTGGAGAACAACGGGCTCTATTTCTGACCGCTCTAACGGATAGAGCGGCAAACGCGGGACTTGCGATGACAGAGAAACGGGGGAGATTCCGATGCTGACACCACAGGAGGTCTCGGAGCACACCTTTGCCAAGGCGGGCTTCGGCGGCTACAACATGGCCATGGTGGACGAGTTTTTGGACCAGCTGACGGCGGACTATACCGCCCTGTATAAAGAGAACGCGGTCCTGAAGAGCAAGATGAAGGTGCTGGTGGACAAGGTGGAGGAGTACCGCTCCACCGAGGACGCCATGCGCAAGGCCCTCCTCTCGGCCCAGCGGATGGCCGACGAGATGGTCGCCGAGGCCGAGCACCGGAAGGAGGAGCTGCTCCAGAACGCGGAGAGCGAGGCCCGGGCCAAGCTGGCCGCCATCCGCCAGGAGGTGGAGAGCGAGCAGTTCCGCCTGACCACGGCCCAGAACGCCACTACCGCCTACGTGGCCAAGCTGAAGGAGCTCTACCAGCACGAGATGGACTACCTGAACGGCCTGTCCAAGCTCACCGCCCCCGCCGCCCCGGCCCCCGACCGGAAGGAGACCATTGCCCAGGAGATCGAGGCGTCCCTGGAGAAGAAGCTGGACCAGGAGCTGGGCGAGGACGAGGAGGACACCCGGGAGATGGAGCCCATCGGCGCGGCGGCCCAGGCGGAGCCGGAGGGCGGCCTGTACGACGACCTGCGCCGGCACCGGGAGCCAGAGGACGAGCGGGAGGCCGCCCGGGCCTATGAGGAGAGCGAGGCCGAGGAGGTCACCTCCGAGACCCGCCGTATCCCCTCCAAGGAGGATCTGATGGACGGCCTGGGCTACGGCCGCCACCGCGGGTAAGCGCCAAATTGGGACTTGACAGAACTCCTGCAAACAGGTAAGATACACGGAGAAACGCACGTTTGGCGTTTCTCCGTATCTTTCATCCGGAAAACTGCGTGGAAAAGGACGAGTAGCGCCCCCTCCCCTGCCCAGAGAGCCGCCGCTTTGGTGCGAGGCGGCCAGGGCGGAGCGCGAAGATCCCCTTGGAGCATCCCACCCAAAGCGTCGGCGAGTAGGCTGGGACGGCGGGGCCGTTATCCCCCACCAGAGTGGTCCCGGCCCGGCCGGGGCAACGAGAGTGGTACCGCAGGGGTGTTGCGCCTTTGTCTCTTGAGAGACAAAGGCGCGTTTTTGTTGGCCCGGCGGCGGCCCTTTTTTGATACAGAAAACCGGTTCAACAGAAAGGAGAACCTACCCATGGACTACAACCAGACCATCCACCTGCCCAAGACCGACTTCCCCATGCGGGCCGGCCTGCCCCGGCGGGAGCCCGAGATGCTCCAGGCCATGTACGACAAGGACCTCTACCACAAGATGGTGGCGCGCAACGAGGGCAAGCCCAAGTTCGTCCTCCACGACGGCCCCCCCTACGCCAACGGCCACATCCACATCGGCACGGCCCTGAACAAGATCCTCAAGGACATCATCGTCAAGCACCGGAACATGACGGGCTGGTGCTCTCCCTATGTGCCCGGCTGGGACACCCACGGCCTGCCCATCGAGTCGGCCATCCTGAAGGACAAGAAGATCAAGCGGGACGAGCTGACCACCAGCGAGTTCCGGGAGAAGTGCAAGGAGTACGCCCTGAGCTTTGTGGACATCCAGCGCTCCGAGTTCAAGCGCCTGGGTGTGCTGGGCGAGTGGGACGACCCCTACCTGACCCTCAAGCCCGCCTTTGAGGCCAAGCAGGTGGAGATCTTCGGCAAGATGGCCGAGAAGGGCTTCATCTACAAGGGCATGAAGCCGGTCTACTGGTGCCCCCACGACCAGACTGCCCTGGCCGAGGCGGAGATCGAGTACCAGGACGACCCCTGCACCACCATCTTCGTCAAGTTCCCCGTGCGGGACGACAAGGGCAAGCTGGCCCAATACGCCGATCTGTCCAGGACCTACT
>DVHW01000237.1 GCA_018711785.1 Candidatus Galloscillospira excrementavium | reverse complement strand
GTCCTTTCCGGGATGCGGGGGTCATAATTCTTGTGGATATGCCCGTGGATGAAGTATTTCGGGCGGTACTTGTCCAGCAGGGACACAAAGCACTGAAAACCCCGGTGGGGCCGGGTGTCAAAGTCGTTGATGTGCCGCGCCGGCGCGTGGGTGAGCAGGATGTCGAAGCCCCCCATTTCCAGAGCTGGAACTGCAGCCGGGCCACCCGGCGGGCCATCTGCCCCTCGGTATACATGTGGGCTCCGTTCCGGTAGCGGTAGGAGCCGCCCAGGCCCAGGATGCGGATGCCCTCGTGGACATAGATGCGGTCCTCGGCGCAGACGCAGCCCTCGGGCGGGGCGTCGTCATAGGCGTCGTCGTGGTTGCCGTGGACGTAGACCACCGGGCAGCGGGCCATGGTCACGAGAAACTCCAGGTACTCCCGCCGCAGGTCGCCGCAGGCCAGGATCAGGCCGAAGCCCGCCAGCTTCTCCGCCGTGCCGTAGTCGTAAAACTCCCGCGACTCCATATCCGATACCGCCAAAATCTTCATGGCCCCACCACTCCGCTCCTCTGTGTCTTTCCCACGGCTCAGCCCGCCCCGTCCCGGGGCAGCTTCACCCCCACCATGTCCACGGTGGCCCTGGCCTCCTCGCTGAGCTGGTCGTAGCGGGGCAGAGACCCCACCACGTTCTCCGCGAACCAGTCCATGGTGACAATCTGCTCGGGCGAGAGGCCGCCCTCCCGCTCCCCGCCGACCTCTCCGCCGCCCTGGGTGCGGATGGGGCCGGCAAAGGGCGCGCAGATCCCGCCGCAGATGGCCTGCCGCAGCAGCTCGGCCAGCTTTCTGGTGTCCCGGGGCAGCCGGCTGGAGCAGTACAGCCCCACCACGCCGGCGGTCATGCCCCAGTAGTAGTTCAGGGCCTTGCTGCTCTCCTCGTACTCCGAGCGGAAGCTCCCCTGGAGGATGCGGCGCAGGATGGTCTCATAGTACACGCCCCAGCGGCACACCGGCATGGCCAGGCCCACCGGGCCCTCCGCCGTCAGCCGGGCGAGGCCGAAGCTGTCCCCCTCGGCGTTCGGCCGCATCAGGTCCTGAGAGGAGATGAGGTCAATCCCCCGGCCGGTCAGCTTTCCGACGGCCCCCGGGAGCCCGTCCACCGAGGACCACTCCAGGTACACCTCCGCGCGGGGATTCACCAGCCTGGCCCCCAGGGCGAAGGCGTTGACGCCGGCAATCTGCCCGAAGATGGGGTAGTCGCAGACGTAGCCCAGCCGGCCGTCCCCCGCCAGGGCGCCGGCGATGGCCCCGATGATGAACTTGGCCTCGTACATCCGGGCATAGTAGGTCCGGATGTAGCGGTGGGACTTGTTCAGCGAACAGTTCAGGATGGTGATGTCCGGGTGCTCCACCGCCGCCCGCAGGCTCACCGGCAGCAGCCGGGGCGAGGTGGTGAAGAGGACGGTATTCCCGTCCGCAATGGCCCGCTCCACCGCCGCCATGGGGTCGCCGGCCATGACATCGGGGTAGGGCGTGGTGACAATCTGGCCCTGAAAGGCCTCCTGCACATGGAGCCGGCCCTCCTCATGGGCCAGGGACCAGGCCGAGGTGTCCGGCGACTTGTCGTAGAGGAAGGCCACCTTCAGCTCCCGGTGGCCGCCCCCGGGCAGCACCAGGGACAGCAGGCCGGATTTCCTCCGGTCCTCCGGCGTCAGCTTCAGCGCGATGGGGGGCTCCTCCTGCTGGAGGGCGATCTCCTCCCAGACGCTGGCCACCGCCCGCTTCAGCTCCTGCTCATCCTTGGCCCGCAGGGCCTGGTAGCCGTAGATCTGCATACAGGCCAGCATGGCGTCCCCCACCGTGGAGGCCAGCCGCCCGCCCCCGTTGGCCTGATAGACCCGCCGGAAGCGGTAGTAGACAGTGGAGAAGTTCCGCCGCTCCTCCTCGCTCCAGGACTCCCCGGGCTCCTTCCCCATCAGGCTCTGCAGCTGGGCGTACCGCCCCGGCCGGGAGAACTCGATAAAGTTGACCCCGCTGCATTTCCAGAAGTCCACGAGCTCATAGTAGAGCTCCACCTCCCGGTCCCCGGTGCGCTCGGGCAGCACCCGGATAACCCGGGCGGCCACCGTGGCCGCGCCGAAGTACTTGAGCACGCTGCACCGCTTGTTGCCCTCCTCCACATAGTAGCGGTTCATGTACTCATAGACCTGGAGGGGGTCGCCGATCCCCTCCTCCAGGTGCCAGCGGCACACCTGCATCCACTTGGCGGCGAACTCGCTGCCCTCCCCCAGCAGGGGCATGAAATTGCGGGCAAAGGCGGAGGTGCGGGTGGCGTTCTTGGTGCCCACAATGAACTCCGCCGGAATCTGCCAGAGCCCCAGGCTGATCCCCTTGGCCGACCGCTCCGGCGGAATGATGTCGTCCAGCGCCGGGAGATAGGGGTACTGGCCCCGGCTGACGCAGCTGCGGCGCTCCTTCAGCGCCATGCGCTGCGCGTCCTTGTAGTACTGTGCGGGCATGACGGGCATCCCCCTTCCGGTATTGTAAAGTTGCGTTACAGCAGCGGTCCCGCCCCGGGAGCGGGGCGGGACCGGGGGCCGGTTCAGGCCCGGCCAGGCCTAAAAATCGTAGCTTTTGCTGACCGGCGCGTTCTCCGCGGCGGAGGCGGCGTCGTACCAGATGAGGTTGTTTCCGCTGGTCTTGTCAAAGAGCTGGATCAGGCGGGGCTGGGTGGTAAAGCTGACCTCGGTGCCGATGGACACGTCCACGTCCAGGTCCATGGTGGGGATCACCATAACCACCTCGTCCCCCTCGCAGTTGGTGTGCAGGTGGACCTCGGAGCCCATCATCTCGGAGACCTCGATCCTGGCCTTCAGATCCCCCCTGCCCAGGGAGATATAGCTGGGGCGGATGCCGCAGACAATGTCGCAGGGGGCCTGCTTGTTCTGGGCGAGGGCCTTCTGCTGGAACTCGTCCAGCCGGAGGCGGGCGCCCTTGATGTCGGCGTAGTACACCCCGTCCTCCAGCAGAAGGCGGCAGTTGTCGAAGAAGTTCATCACCGGCATGCCGATAAAGCCGGCCACAAAGAGGTTCACCGGCTTGTTGAACAGGTCCTGGGGCGCGCCGATCTGGTTGACAAAGCCGTCCTTCATGATGACGATGCGGTCGCCCAGGGTCATGGCCTCGGTCTGGTCGTGGGTGACGTAGATAAAGGTGGTGTCGATGCGCTGGCGGAGCTTGATGATCTCGGCCCGCATCTGGTTGCGGAGCTTGGCGTCCAGGTTGCTGAGGGGCTCATCCATCAGAAACACCTTGGGGTCCCGGACCATGGCCCGGCCGATGGCCACCCGCTGGCGCTGGCCGCCGGACAGGGCCTTGGGCCGGCGGTCCAGGTACTGGGTGATGTCCAGAATCTCGGCGGTCTCCCGCACCTTTTTGTCAATCACGTCCTTGGGCACCTTTTTCAGCTTGAGGGCAAAGGCCATGTTCTCATACACGGTCATGTGGGGGTAGAGGGCGTAGCTCTGAAAGACCATGGCGATGTCCCGGTCCTTGGGCTCCACGTCGTTGCACAGCTTGCCGTCGATATACAGCTCGCCCTCGGTGATGTCCTCCAGCCCGGCCACCATCCGCAGGGTGGTGGACTTGCCGCAGCCGGAGGGGCCCACCAGCACGATGAACTCCTTGTCCCGGATGTGCAGGTTCACGTCGTGGACCGCGGTCACCTTGTTGTCGTAGACTTTCTTCAGGCCCTTGAGTAGCACTTCAGACATAATCTCCGCTCTGACAGCCGGGCCTCCGCCGCAGCTGCCTCGCGCGCCCCGCAGGGCCGCGCCTTACGGCAGGTCTCCACACTGCCGCACCGTGAGCGCACGGGAAAATACCTCCTCTTTCATGTGCAGAGCCACATGGTGGTGGAGTGGGGCTCTGCCATCGGTTTGATATGCTTTGGGCGGCGCCCGGTCCCGGGCGGCCCCGCCGGTCAGGCGGCGGCCAGGGCGTGGGCGATCAGTCCCAGGACCAGCAGGTGCAGGGGGTAAAAGACGTAGAACATATATTTGTTTCTGTTCCAGCCCCGCTCGCCGGTGTAGTTCCACAGGGCGTAGCCGGAGAGGGGGCCGGTGACGTACATGACGCTGACCGCGCAGCCCAGCAGGACGCGGACGCTCTTCTGGTCATAGGCCAGGTAGTAGATCGCGGTGAGCAGCACCGTACACAGGCCGAAGCCCGTCCGGAGTATGCTGCACCACAGGATGGCCGCCAGGATGACGATCCCCTGGGCCAGCCGGTAGGTCACTCCCTTTTTTCCCACGAACAGGCGCAGGGCGTAGAGCATGATGAGGCAGATGACCAGGGTGAACAGGGCGTTCTGGCCCGACAGGTCCCAGAGGGCGCCGCTCATGGCCAGGTCGTAGGGCACCTCGCTGACCAGGGCAAAGCCCAGCATGGTCAGCAGATAGCGCCGGTAGCTGGCCGTGTGTACGAAGCCCTCCACCAGCAGAAAGGCGAACACCGGCACCGCCAGGCCGCCGATCAGCTGGAACACCGAGGCCCAGCCGGAGAGCATCATCAGGTCCGGGTCGGAGGCCATGGCCTCCGACAGGCCCGCGGTGTCGTACTGGCCGATGCGGATCAGGCCGTTCTGGACCACGGACATGCTCAGGGTGTAGAACACCATGGTGACGCAGGCGTAGATCTTCAGGTTTGTCCCGGTCATCTCCAGATGAATCCGCCTGCGGCCCGTGTTCCGCAGGGTCGTGTTTCCCGTGTCCATGCCCCTCACCTCAAAGCTGCCGGATGATTTCCAGGGCCGTCAGAGCCCGGCCGTCGTAGTCAAACAGGGCCTGGTTGGCCCACTCGTTGCCCCCGGGGCCCTTCTCGTGGATGTATTCCACCCCCGCCTCGGTGGCCCAGTGGCTGCCCGGCACGGGGATCCAGGCCGGCTCCCAGTAGATGAAGCCCTTTCCCCGGCCCTCCGGGACCTGCCGGAGGGTCCGGGCCAGGTCGGCCAGGAACACCGCCTGGCCCCAGGGCGTCATGGGGTAGCTGATGTCTGCGGCCAGCTTCGCCGTGGCCGCCATGCCCCGGCGCTCCTCCGGCGCCAGGCCCTCCCGGGTGCCGTAGTCCTCCAGGGTGAAGCCCATGGAGGTCTCGGCCACGATGAGGTCCTTGCCGTAGCGCAGGGCGAGGTCGTCCATGTTCCGCTTCAGGTCGGCCATAGTGCCGTGCCAGAAGGGGTAGTAGCTCAGGCCGATGACCTCGAAGTCGGCGCCGCCGGCGGCGAGATAGCTGTCAAACCACGTCCGGTAGAGGGTGTTGTTCCCCCCGTTGTCCAGGTGGATCATGGTCACGATGGCCGGGTCCACCTCCCGCACGGCCCGGATGCCGGCGCTGACAAAGCGGGCGATGTGGTCGAATCTGGGGGTCCGCCCCAGGGGCCAGAGCAGGCCGTTGGACAGCTCGTTGCCCACGGCCACCATGGCGGGGAGCAGGCCCTCCGCCCGCAGAGTCTCCAGCACGGAGCGGGTGTACTCGTAGACCGCCCGCTCCAGCCCCGCCGCGTCCAGTCCCTGCCACGCCTTGGGGGGGTACTGCTTGCCCGGGTCGGCCCAGAAGTCGCTGTAATGGAAATCCAGCAGCCAGTCCACCCCCAGCTCCCTGGCCCGGCGGGCCAGGGCCCGGGTGTGGGCCAGATCGCAGACGCCGGCGCCGTAGGGCCGCCCGTCCGGGGCAAAGGGGTCGTTCCAGAGGCGGAGGCGGACCAGGTTCATCCCGTAGCCCTTGAGTATGGCCATGGCCTCGCCGGGGACGCCGTGGTCGCTGAAGCGGCCGCCGCAGGCCTCCACCTCCAGCAGGGTGGACAGGTCCATGCCTTTTATCAGGGAATCCATCTGCAGGACCTCCTTTTCTCTCCCCCTCCGGCGTCAGCCCTGGGAGAAGTCCTCAAAGTCGGTGAAGCGCCGGTACATGGCGCCGTAGCGGAAGCGGGCCATCTCGTTCTTGGCCAGCACGTCCTCCTCCGTGCCG
>DVHW01000027.1 GCA_018711785.1 Candidatus Galloscillospira excrementavium | reverse complement strand
GGGAGCGAAGAAGGCCGACGCCGACAAGCGCGGCTTGGAGCTGCTGGACCGCGTGGGCATCGCCCACCAGGCGAAGAAGTACCCCGCCCAGCTCTCCGGCGGCCAGCAGCAGCGGGTCGCGATCGCCCGCGCACTGGCGATGGATCCGAAGGTCATGCTCTTCGACGAGCCCACCTCCGCCCTGGACCCCGAGATGGTGGGCGAGGTGCTCCAGGTCATGAAGGAGCTGGCCCAGGAGGGCATGACCATGGTGGTGGTCACCCACGAGATGGGCTTTGCCCGGGAGGTGGGCACCCGGGTCCTGTTCATGGACGGCGGGCACATCCTGGAGCAGAACACCCCCGCGGAGTTCTTCGCCCACCCGAAGGAGCCCCGTACCATCGAGTTTCTCTCCAAAGTGCTCTGACAAACGGCAGCGCCGGCATCCCGCGGGATGCCGGCGTCTAACTTGTGGAAAAACCTCGTAGAGTTCGCGCCCGCAGGCGCGAAAAAAGTGGAATCCGTTTTTCGCCGCGACATGTGCGTGGCGAAAAACACTTCTCGGCGGGCGAGTGTGAGTTTTGCCCGTCTCACGGAAGGGCAAAATCTTGCGCGATGACCGCCGCAACTTTCTCGAAAAAGTGACTCGTCACTTTTTCGACAGCCTGAGCGCCGGCATCCATCGGGATGCCGGCGCGGTTTTCTCTGTTATCTCGGCAGACGGAGCTTGGCGGCGCCTCGGTCCAGGCGCTCCATGGCATTCTCCAGACAGGCGCGGGGACAGGCCAGGTTGATGCGCTCGAACCCGGCGCCCTGGCTGCCGAAGTGGTAGCCCTCGCTGAGGAAGAGCCCCTGCTCCAGCATGAACCGCTCCAGCTCCTCCGCTCCCAGGCCCAGGCTGCGGAAGTCGGCCCAGAGCAGGTAGGTCCCCTCCAGGGGGGAGACCACAACGGAGGGGAATTTCTCCGCCAGAAATGCCTTGCAGTATTTATAATTGCCCCAAATGACCCCCAGCAGCTCGTCCAGCCACCCCTCCCCGGACTCATAGGCCGCCCGGGTGGCGACAGTGCCGAAGTAGCTGTTGTACTCCCCGGTGTAGCCGGTGGCCTGCCGCCGGATGCGCTCCCGCAGGTCGGGGTCGGGGATGATGAGGTTGGCCGTGGCCAGGCCCGCCAGGTTGAAGCTCTTGCTGGCGGCGGTGCCCACGATGCAGTTTCGCGCGGTGTCCTGGTCCAGAGAGGCAAAGACCGTGTGTACATGGGGCGCGTGGACGAAGTCGAAGTGGATCTCGTCGGCGTAGACCACCACGCCGTTGTCCCGGCAGAGCTTCGCCACCCGGGAGAGCTCCTCCTTCGTCCACACCCGGCCCACCGGGTTGTGGGGGGAGCAGAGGAGCATCAGCTTGGTGGCGGGCTCCTTCACCAGCTTCTCCAATCCCTCAAAGTCCATCTCGTACCGGCCGCCCTCTAGCCGCACCAGGGGGTTGGGGCGCACGGTGCGGCCGGTGGCCTCGATGACCGCCTGGAAGGGGTGGTACACCGGGGGCTGGATGATGACCCCGTCCCCGGGGCTCGTGAGGGCGTGCACGGCCAGGTTGATGCCGTGGACCACACCGAAGGTCTGGAGGATCCAGGTGGGCTCGATGAGCCAGCCGTGGCGCCGGTCCATCCAGGCGCACACCGCATCCCGATAACGATGGTCGCCGATGGTGTAGCCATAGACGCCGAAGTCGGCGGCCTCCTTCAGGGCGGCGGTGATCTCCGGGGCGGTCCGGAACTCCATATCCGCCACCGACAGGGGGGCTAGATTGGGGTCGGCGCAGCCGCTGCGCTCCAGGCCCAGCCACTTCTCGGCCCCCATGTCCCGACGGGGGCGCAGGGTGGTAAAGTCGTACATAGCGCATCTCCTTCCGATGTTCAAAAGGAATGGGCGGCCGGAGGGCCGCCCATTCACAGATCAGCTGATTTACTCCGCAGAGATCATATAGTAGTACACGGGCTGGCCGCCGGAGAGCAGCGTGATCTCGGCGCCCGGGCAGGCGCTGGTAAAGACCTTCAGGGCCTTCTGGGCCTCCTTCTCCTTCACGTCCTCGCCGTAGAAGATGGTGATGAACTCCGCGTCCTTCACCGCGTCAGACTCGGCCAGGCGGGAGAGCAGCTTCTCGATGTTCCGGTCGGTGCCGAAGAGCTGGTGCTCGGCCAGGGCCAGGTAGTCCCCCCGCTTGATGGCGAAGCCGTCAAAGTCGGAGTCCCGGGCGGCGTAGGTCACCTCGGAGGTGCGGACGTGGCCGAAGGCCTCGGTCATGGCGGCCACGTTGGTCTCCACGTCGGCCTCCGGGTCCATGACCAGCATGGCGGAGATGCCCTGGGGCACCGTCTTGGTGGGCAGGACCACCACCTGCTTGCCCTCCGCCAGGGGCACGCACTGCTGGGCGGCCATAATGATGTTGCCGTTGTTGGGCAGGACAAAGACAATCTCCGCCGGGGTGGCATCGATGACCTTCATGATGTCGTCGGTGGAGGGGTTCATGGTCTGGCCGCCGCTGATGACGCCGTCCACCCCCAGGTCCTTGAACACCGCGGCGAGGCCGTCCCCGGCCGCCACGGCCACCACGCCGTACTTCTTCTCCGGCGGGGCGATCTTCCGCCCGCCCTCGTGGGCGCCCTCCAGCTCGGCCTCAATGGCCTCCAGGTCGTCGGTGCTCTGTACGTGCTTGCCCGCGGCCAGGTCCTCGGCCTGGGTGCGCATGTTCTCGATCTTGGCCAGCTCCAGCACGCCGTACTTCTGGGCCTCGTTCAGGGCGTCGCCGGGGGTGTTGGTGTGGACGTGGACCTTGAAGGCCTCGTCGTCCTCGCCGATGACCAGGCTGTCGCCGATGCTGTTGAGGTAGGCCCGGTAGGGGTCCAGGTCCACGTTCTCCCTGGTCTTGCGGACGATGAACACCGTGTCGAAGGCGAAGGTGATCTCCTCCTGGCTCAGGGCGGCGAAGTCGGCCTTCTCCTTTGCCGGGGCCGGGTCCTCCGCCCCCTCGGGCATGGGCAGGCCCCGCAGCTCGTCCAGCATGCCCTGGAGGATGATGAGGAAGCCCTTGCCCCCCGCGTCCACCACGCCGGCCTTCTTGAGCACGGGGTTTTGCTCGATGGTGTGGTCCAGGGCCACATGGCCCTCCTGGATGGCCTCCTCCAGCACGTGCTCGATGGCGGGGTTCTCCCGGGCCACCTCGGCGGCCCGGCGGGCGGCCAGGCGGGACACGGTGAGGACGGTGCCCTCGGTGGGCTTCATCACCGCCTTGTAGGCGGCGGCCACGCCGAAATCCAGGGCGATGGCCAGGTCCCGGCCGTCGATGGTGTCCTTGTCCTTCACCGCCTTGGAAAAGCCGCGGAAGAGCAGGGAGAGGATGACCCCGGAGTTGCCGCGGGCCCCCCTCAGCAGGGCGGAGGCGGTGGTGGAGGCGGCCTGGCCCACCGTGGCGGCCGGCTTCTTGCGCAGTTCGGTGGCGGCGGCGCCGATGGTGAGGCTCATATTGGTGCCCGTATCCCCGTCGGGCACGGGGAACACGTTCAGCTCGTTGACGTGCTGCTTCTGCTGGTTGATGCAGGCCGCGCCGTGGATGACCATCTGCGCGAACAATGCGCCGTCAATGGTGTCTCTCATGTCGATGATTCCTTTCTATACCAAGTGGGCCCGTCAGCCGATGACCATGGAGTCGATGCAGACGTCCACATTGCGGACCTCCACACCGGTGGTGCGGCTGACGACGTAGCGGACCTCGCTCATGATGGAGCGGGAGATCACCGCCAGATTGACGCCGTTGTCCACGATGATGTGCAGCTCGATGGAGACCGTATTGTCGTCGTTGTACGTGACCTTGACGCCCTTGGACATGGACTCCCGCCGGAGGAGGTGGACCAGGCCGTCGGTCTTGGAGCGGACCGCCATGCCCTTGACGCCGTAGCAGTTGGTGGCCGCCGCGCCGGTGATATTGGTGAACACGTCGCTGCTGATGATGATGGCGCCCTTCTCGGTTTGCAGCTTCATAAGGACCTTCCTTTCTGTCAGGGGGTAGCAAGGAGAGCCGCCGGCAGGCCGGCGGACAGGCTCTTTCCATTCGTTCCTCTATTTTATTCTATTCCGGAGCAAATTACAAGGGAAAAAGTTTGATGGGGTGATTGTAATTTGGCGGGAAAGCGTGTACAATAAGGGCAGTTCAATCAAGTCGGGAGGCGACAGAGATGAAAAAGTTCCTCGGATTTCTCCTCAAGCTGGCCGCGGCGTTCATGGTGATGTCCGCGGTGGTGTTCGCCGTCGTGGCCTACTGGGACAAGATCACCGAGTTTTTTGCCTGGGTCAGGACCAAGGTGATGGAGAAAAAGGCCTGCTGCTGCCACTCCTCGGAGTTTGACGACTACGCGGACTGGGAAGAGTAAGGGCCGCAGGAAGAGAAAAACGCCCCCGGCGTGCAGAGCACGCCGGGGGCGTTTTTATGGTTCGGGCGGGTCTCCCGGCCCTAACGCAGCCCGGCAGGACGGCTCATCGGACGGGTTTTAGGTCTTCCAGGGTCAGTTCTCCGGTGTGGAAGAACGTGAAATTCCCGGTGGCCACCACCTTGCCCTGGTCATTGGTCAGAGTGACATCCATGACAGAGACATTGCTCCCCACCTTTTGGGGCGTGGCGGCACAATGGATGCACGACCCCGTAGCAGGACGCAGAAAGTTGAAGCTGTAACTGAGGGTGACACACTTGTACCCGCCGGCAAGGACCGCTGTGCCGGCCACTGTGTCGGCCAGAGTGGCCAGACAGCCGCCATGGACGATTCCCATGGGGTTGAGGCTGTGCTTGGTAACCGTCAGCTCCCCCACGGCCCGCTGGTCGCCCACAAAGGTGATGCGGATGCCGCTGGCCGTGGCAAAATGTTCGGACAGATTGGAGCGGTCCATCACCTGCCGGTAGAACGCCTCCCGCTCCGCAGGGGTCATATCACTGCAAAAAGCCATCGAGTATCTTCTCCTCTGCCTCGGCCTCGGTGAGGCCCAGGGTCATCAATTTCAGAATCTGGTCCCCCGCGATGCGGCCGATGGCGGCCTCGTGGACCAGCTGAGCGTCCACGTGGTTGGCCACGATGGCGGGGATGGAGCTGATCTTGGCCTGTCCCATGATGATGGAGTCGCACTGGACGTGGCCGAAGCAGGCGGCGTTGCCCGTCATCTTGGGGTAGAAGACCTGCTGGGAGGCGTCCTGGGCCACGCTGCGGGAGATCACCCGGCCGCTGGCCCCCTCCCCGTCCAGAATGACCTCCATATCGCTCTCGGCGGTCTGGTCGCCGTGGGTGAGGAGCTTTTCGGTGATGACCGCCTCGGCCCCCTTGCCCACCACGATCTTGGTCTCCCGCTTGGTGGAATCCACCCCCCGGATCTGGGTGGTCTCCAGCTGGATGGAGGCCCCCTCCTCCAGGTAGACGATGGTCTGGGGGTTGAGGATGCGCTTGCCGGTGCCGGGCCCCTCGCCGTAGTGCTTCTCCACATAGCGCACCCGGGCATTTTTGCCCACGTAGAAGGTGTGGATGCCGTCGTGCTCGGCGGTCTCGCAGCCGGTGTTGTGGATGCCGCAGCCGGCGATGATGTCCACGTCGCAGTCCGCGCCAATGAAGAAGTCGTTATACACCAGGTCCTTCAGCCCTGTCTCGGTGACGATGACCGGGATGTGGACCGACTCGTGCCTGGTGCCGGGGGCGATGTGGATGTCGATGCCCGGCTTGTCGGCCTTGGTGTCGATGGTGATGTGGGCCGAGCTGGAGCGGCCCTCCAGCTTGCCGTTCTTGCGGATGTTGTACGCCCCCTGGGGGACCCCCTCCAGGTCGGCGATCTCCCGCAGCAGTTTTTCGTCGATCTGGTTCATTGGGCTGCCGCCTCCTTCATATAGCTGCACCCGGAGATGGTATTGGCCAGGATCTTGGGGAAGATCTCCTCCTTGGGCCCCTGCTCCGCGATGCGCCCGCCGGAGACCATGATGATCTCGTCGGCCAGGTCGATGATCCGCTCCTGGTGGGAGATGACCAGCAGGGTGGCCCCCCGCTGGTCGTGGATGGCCCGGAAGGTCTCGGTCAGCTTGGCAAAGGACCACAGGTCGATGCCCGCCTCGGGCTCGTCGAAGATCATCAGGCCGGAATTCCGGGCCAGGATGGTGGCGATCTCGATGCGCTTGACCTCGCCGCCGGAGAGGGAGGCATCCACCTCCCGGTCGATGTAGTCGTTGGCGCACAGGCCCACCCGGGTCAGGTACTGGCAGCACTCCTCCTTGCTCAGGCCGTCCCGTCCGGCGGCCAGGGTGAGGAGATCCCGCACCCGCAGGCCCTTGAACCGGGGGGGCTGCTGGAAGCCGTAGCTCACCCCCGCCCGGGCCCGGTCGGTGACGCTCATGCCGGTCAGGTCCATGCCGTTCCAGAGGATCTGGCCGGCGGTGGGCTGCACCAGCCCCATGATGGCCTTGGCCAGGGTGGTCTTGCCGCCGCCGTTGGGCCCGGTGATGACCACGAATTTGTGGTCGGCAACGGTCAGGCTGATGTCCTGGAGGATGTCCAGCTCGCCCTCGTCGCCGGTCACCTGGTAACACAGGTTTTTGATCTCAAGCATACAGGCTGCTCCTTTGTATGGCAATTCACTAGGATTTATTATTATAGCACTCTTTTCCGCGAAATACAAGGGGCGGAGGACAGGAACCGCCGGCCCCCGGGGCAAAATCTTCCCGCCGGGCATAGTATGGTCTGAAACCATGCTATTTAGGAGGAACTTCCATGGAACAGGACAAATTGCCCTGCGCCGACCCGGGGCCGGGACAGTGCGGGTCGGACCGGGAGGTGTTTGAGCGGGTCTGGCGGCGGGTCATGCCGGAGGACCGGCCCGACTGCCCCTTCCGGCTGTACGGGGAGGAAGAGCAGGCCGGGATGGAGCGCCTGCTGGAGCAAGGAGCGGGCGGGGAACCGTCCGCCCCCGGGACGGCTCCCGCGCAGAGCGCCCCGGCTGTCCCGACAGTATTGCCGCCGGACGGAAAAAGACAGACGGGAGGGGGGAACGATGTGCCTCTCCTGGGGGCGGCATCGGCGGTCTACGGGGAGCAGCTCCAGGCCTTTATTGTCCGGGAGCTGGCCGACATGCGGACCTACCAGGCCCTGGCCCGGCGGGCGCCGTCCGCCGCGGCCCGGGCGCTCGGAGCCATGGCCGCAGACGAGCGGCGGCACGCCAAGCGGCTGTCCACCGCCTATTTTCTCATCTCCGGCGTGCGCTTCTGGCCGGAGCAGAGGGCCGCGGCTGCGGCACAGGGCGCCCTTCTGGGCGCGCTGCGCGCCCGGTTCGTGGAGGAGCAGCGGGGAGAGGCGGCCTATCTGGCCGCAGCGGACGCCACGGCGGACCCCTGCCTGCGGGAGCTCTACCGGGACCTGGCCGGGGACGAGAGCGCCCACGCCTGGCAGATCCGGACCGTCCTCGAGGGGCTTTGAGGGGCGGGCCGAAGCACAAAAAGGGAAGGGCATCCGGCCGGATGTCCTTCCCTTTTTGGATGGAGCGGTAAGAATCGATCTTTTGGAAGACAAGTCTAAACCGGCCTTCTGGCCGGCGGCGCGAGTGTACCGTAAATTCCCCGCCGCGGGCCGGGAATTGCGCAGGGGCGGCCAAAGACCGCTGAAACCCAAAAAGAAGGACATGACCTTTGGTCATGTCCTTCTTTTTGGAGCAGGTGACGAGGCTCGAACTCGCTACCTCCACCTTGGCAAGGTGGCGCTCTACCAGATGAGCTACACCTGCGGGCGACAGATGATATTATAAACAGGTTTGTCCCATCTGTCAAGGGGAAATTTTCCCCGCCGCCCCCTTCAGAGGCCCGGAAGAAAGCGGGAGAGGAGATCGCCTGAGGCGGCGGTCCCGTCCGCCTCTGCCGGGGCCTCAGCATCCGGAGCGGCTTCCAGGTTGGAGCCCTCTTCGGAAGCCGGCACCGCGCTCTCCTGGGGCTCTGGCGAAACAGGGGGCTGCTCCCCGCAGAGGGGGATGCTGCCGTCCTCCCGGTTCCAGGCATAGCCCTGGGAGACCAGATCGGCGTCGGAGAGGGAGAAGCCGTCGGCCCGGGTGGCATCCACATGGCGGAATTCGCCGCTGCTGAGGCGGACGATGTTCCAGTAGTGGGTCTGGCCGTCCCGGGTGCCGGAGACCACCATGCTCTCCACCTCCAGCCGCTGGCAGAGGAGGGACACGGCCAGGGCGATACCCTCGCTGTCGGCCTGATGCTCCACCAGGACGTGCCAGGCGGTGGAGCAGGAGGCCGATTCGGCTGGGGCAGAGCCCTCGGGCACATAGGAGACCATGGCATTCACCATGGCGTGGACCTGTTCCAGCGCATCGTCGTCAGGGAGGGAGAAGAGAGACACGCTGATGCCTTGGGCGGCGTCGGCCAGCTGCTGGCTCTTCTCCCGCAGGGCGTCGGCGGACTCGGCATAGGCCAGCTGGATCTCTACGATCCGCTGGTAGCCGTTAGTCTCCGCTGGATAGAGGGTGACCGAGATGCCGGGCATTCCCAGGGCGGCGATAGGGGTCTCGTAATAGGCCTGGCGGACCAGCTCCCGGATGGACTCCTCGTCCTCGGCAAAGTAGCTGACCTGGAGGACCACCTCCGGAGCGAAGTCCAGCAGAGCGGCGCGCAGCTCGGTGCGGATGGCGCTGGAGCCGGTGACCCGGGAGATAGAGGCCACCTGCTCATGGCTGCGGCGGTAACTGAGGTAGATATTCGCCTCATAGTAGGAGATGACATGGGTGTAGTCGTACTTGATGCTCTCCACCGCATAGGCGCCCAGGGGGTCCTCCTGGGCCACCTCCAGGCAGGCGGCGGCCAAGTCGGCCTCCACGTCGCCGCTGTAGCTCACCAGGCGCACCACCCCCTGCTCCACCCCCTGGCGGACCAGGTCCAGGATGGCGCTGATGAGGTCGGAGCGGTTCTCCACCTCGATGACCGACGGGTCCTCCCCGGCGGAGAGCCGGTCCTCCGCCGGAGTTACCCGGACATAGGAGCCGTTGAGCATGGCGGAGCAGCCGGAGAGCAGCAGGGCCGCCAAAAGCAGCAGGGACAGCAGGGCGCGCTTCACAGGCCGCACCGCCTTTCTGAACAGAATGAGGAGCGGGGGAGGCCGCTCAGTAGCCCAGGGGCTCCCCCACCAGGACCACCTCGGCCCGGGCAAAGGAGCTGGGCTTCTCCCACAGGACGGTGAGGGCCCGGCAGATGCGCTCAGGGCTCTGGCAGTCGTAGCACCGGTCGCCCTTGACCGCGCAGGGGGTCTTGCGGCCCAGCCGCTGGGCATTTTTCGGCGCGGCGATGTTCCGGGCACGCCAGAGGGCGCCCTCGTAGTCCGGGGCGACCTTGTTCACCCCGAGGATGAGGTACAGCTCCTGGTGGCCGAAGCAGGTGGAGGCCACCCGGTTGCCCGTGCCGTCGATGTTGACCAGCTCCCCAGTCTCGGCCGCGCCGTTCACCGAGGTGATGTAGACCTCCGTCCCCATTCCGTCAGCAAGGGGGGCGGGGCGCTCCGGATCCCAGTGCCAGAAGGTCTGGTTGTGGGCGGCCAGGCGCTCGTAGAGCCCCATCTCCCGGACGGTCATGGACCCGCCGAAGGCGATGGTGCGGCCGTCCAGCTTGCCGTCCAGATAGTCCGCCGCCTCTCTGGCGGTGGGGAAATAGACGGCGGCAAAGCCGCGCTTCTCCAGGTTTTCCCGCAGTTTTTCCATATCAGGCATAAACAGCACTCCTCTCAAGGGGGGCTCTCCCCCCAAAATTACAGGTCGTTCTGCTTGTACTCCCGGAAGCCCTCCCCCAGCACCTCGTGGGCCTCGCAGACGATGAGGAAGGCGCTGGGGTCGATCTCCTTGACCACGCGCTTGAGCGCCACGATCTGCCGCTGCTTGAAGGCGCAGAAGAGCACCTCCTTGTCCGCGCCGGAGTAGGCCCCCATCCCGTGGAGGATGGTGACCCCCCGGTCCAGCTCCCGGACGATGGTGTCGGAGATCTCCTTAGGGCGGTTGCTGATGATATAGGCCACCTTGGCCTGGTCCATGCCGTAGAGCACCCCGTCCATGACGATGGTGGAGATATAGAGGGAGACCAGGCCGTAGAGGGCGCTGAACAGGTTCTGGAAGACCAGGGCCACCGCCACGATGACCACCAGGTCCACCGCCAGCAGCAGCTTGCCCATGGGCAGCCAGGAGAGCTTGAGCTTGATGAGCCGGGCCAGCAGGTCGGTGCCGCCGGTGGTGGCCCCCTGCTGGAACACCAGGCCCAGAGAGAGCCCCAGCAGCACCCCGCCGAAGATGCAGGCCAGCAGGGGGTCCATGGGGGGGAACTGGTAGAGGCTGTCGATCAGGTCGATGAACACCGAGGAGACCGCCATGGCGAACAGGGAGGAGATGAGCAGGTGCCCCCCCAGCAGCCGCCACCCCAGCAGGAACAGGGGGATGTTCAGGACGATGACCACCGTGCCGATGGGAGCCCAGGGCAGGAGGAAATTGACGATCTGGCCCACGCCGGTGATGCCGCCGAAGGCGATGTCATTGGGGACGTAGCACCAGTTGAAGCCCACCGCGTAGATGAGAGAGGCCCCGACGATAATGAGATAGGACCAGAGGGTCTTGACTGCCTTGGATTTCATGGCACACCGTCCTTTGAAAGCATTGGGGTCAGATGAGGGAGAGCTGCTCCTCCCCCCGGTCCTCCTCCCGGAGGAGCATACCCGCCACCGGCAGGCTCCGGGCCCGGTAGCGGGAGGCGTTGACGATGCTGGTCTCGGCCAGGGGGCGGACCCAGTCCACCCGGTAGCGGGGCTTGAGGGTCATCACGTTGACCCCCTGGGTGGTCCGGGTGGTCTTGGGGTTGAGGGCGGCGGTGTGGAAGACCATGCACCGGCCCTCGGTGGAGGCCACGGCCAGCTCCAGGTCCTCCCGCAGGAGGAGGGCGGCGGCCAGGGGGGACTTGTCCGAGTAGGCGCCGGTGAGCTTTTTCCGCCGGGTCTGGGTCTGATAGGCCGCCAGCTCCACCCGGGCGGCCTTTCCGTTCTGGAAGAAGAAGAGCAGGTTGCCCGCGTAGTCCCCGGGCACGCAGGCCCACACCACGCTCTCCCCCGGCTCCATGGCCAGCTTGGTGGGCAGGTAGTCCCCCAGGACGGAGGCCTTGGCGTCCTCAAAGTCGCTCATGCGGGTCTTGTAGCACTGCTGCTTGTCGGTAAAGACCAGCAGCTCGTCCCGGTTGGAGCACTCCCACTGGAGGAAGGCCCCGTCCCCCTCCTTGTACTTCTGCTCGCTGTTCATCCGCAGGGAGGCGGCGGTGATCTTCTTAAAATACCCCTCCCGGGAGAGGAAGGCGGTCACCGGGTAGTCCGGGGCCTCCTCGGGCTCCTCGGCCTCCACGGCGGCCTGGTACTCGTAGACGATCTCGGTGCGGCGGGGGACGGCGTATTTCTTCTTCACCGCCTCCAGCTCGGAGATGATGATCCCCTTGATGCGGCCGGGGTTGTTCACCACGTCCTGGAGGTCGGCGATCTCCTCCTCCAGATGAGAGGTTTCCTCCAGGCGCTTGAGGATATACTCCTTGTTGATGTTCCGCAGGCGGATGTCGGCCACGTACTCGGCCTGGACCTCGTCGATGCCGAAGCCGATCATCAGGTTGGGCACCACTTCGGCGTCCTCCTCGGTCTCCCGGATGATCTGGATGGCCCGGTCGATGTCCAGCAGGATCTTTTTCAGACCCTTGAGCAGGTGCAGCTTGTCCTGCTTCTTCTTCATGGTGAAGTAGGTCCGCCGGCGCACCCCGTCCATCCGCCAGGCGGTCCACTCCTCCAGGATCTCCCCCACCCCCATGACCCGGGGCATACCGGCGATGAGGATGTTGAAGTTGCAGCCGAAGGAGTCCATCAGGGGGGTGGCGCGGAAGAGCTTGGCCATCAGCTTGTCCGGGTCGGCGCCCCGCTTCAGGTCGATGGTCAGCTTCAGGCCGTTCAGGTCGGTCTCGTCCCGCATGTCGGCGATCTCCCTGACCTTGCCCGCCTTGATGAGCTCGGCCACCTTGTCCATGATGGCCTCCACGGTGGTGGAGTAGGGGATCTCGTAGATCTCGATGAGGTTTTCCTTTTTTAGATAGCGCCACCGGGCCCGGACCTTGAAGGAGCCCCGGCCGGTGCGGTAGATGCCGGCCATCTCGGCCCCGTCGTAGAGCAGCTCGCCGCCGGTGGGGAAGTCGGGGGCTTTGAGGACGGTGAGCAGGTCCACCGCCGGGTCCTTCAGGTAGGCGATGGTGGCATCGCACACCTCCCCCAGGTTGAAGCCGCAGATGTTGGAGGCCATGCCAACGGCAATGCCCATATTGGCGCTCACCAGCACGTTGGGGAAGGTGGTGGGCAGCAGGGCGGGCTCCTGGAGGGTGCCGTCGTAGTTGTCCACAAAGTCCACCGTGTCCTGGTCGATGTCCCGGAAGAGCTCGGCGCAGATGGGGTCCAGCCGGGCCTCGGTGTACCGGCTGGCCGCCCAGGCCATGTCCCGGGAGTAGACCTTGCCGAAGTTGCCCTTGGAGTCCACGAAGGGGTGGAGCAGGGCTCCGTACCCACGGGAGAG
>DVHW01000236.1 GCA_018711785.1 Candidatus Galloscillospira excrementavium | reverse complement strand
GCCGCTGCCTTCTCTCCCTGCCCGATAAAAACCGCAGCGGACGCGCAAAGCGTGTCCGCTGCGGTTGAGCTACGGGGCCGGATCTTCCACTTGGCAGGCAGCTTGCAACGTCCGCCATACCTCTTTTGTCTCTTTACATATCCTTCTCCTTGGGCAAAATCAGGTTGAGCAGGATGGCCATAATGGTGGCCACCACCACGGAGGAGGAGCTGAACACGGTGGACACCCACTCCGGGAAGCCTGCGCCGGACAGGCACCCCTCCACCTGGGTGATGCCCACCCCCAGGGCCACCGACAGGCCCACGATGCTGCTCTTCCGGGCGGTGAAGCCCCCCTCGGTGATCATGCGGATGCCGGTCATGGTGATGGTGGCGAACACCGAGAGGGTGGCACCGCCGATGACGCACTGGGGAATGGTGGTGAGGGCGGCGGCGAACTTGGGCACCAGCCCGGCCACCAGCAGGAGGATGGCGGCCAGGGCGAACACCGCCCGGTTGATGACCCGGTTGACGGTGACGATGCCCACGTTCTGGCTGTAAGACGCGGTGGGCAAACCGCCAAAGAGGGCCCCCACCACGCTCATGATGCCCTGGCCCACGATGCCGCCGGAGAGCTCCCGGTCGGTGGGCAGGCGGTCCATGCCGCCCATCGTTGTGGAGCTCAGGTCCCCGATGGTCTGCACCGAGTTGACGATATACACGATGGCTAGGGACACACAGGCCGACGGGACAAACTCGATCTCAAAGGGCATGACCTCCGGCAGGGCGAACCACCCCGCCGACGCGACGCCGCTCAGGTCCACGATGCCCAGGAAGAAGGCCACCACATAGCCCACGATCATGCCGATGAGGATGGCGCTGAGCTTGAGGATACCCTTGGTGAAGTGGCTCAGGATCACCACCACCGCCAGGGTGATGAGGGCCACCAGCCAGCTGCGGGGGCTTCCGAACCACTCGCTTCCGGCGCTGCCCCCGGCCATATACCGCACCGCAGTGGGATAGAGGGAGAGTCCGATGGTGAAGATGACCGTGCCGGTGACCAGGGGCGGAAACAGGGGCCGGATCCACTTCACCAGCACGCCAAAGAGGATGGCCACCACGCCCCCCACAATCTCGGCCCCCAGGATCGTGGGCAGGCCGAACTGCCCGCCGATGGCGGTGAGGGTGGGGATGTAGGCGAAGCTGATGCCCATGATGACGGGCAGTCCGGAGCCGATGCGCCGGAAGAGGGGGAAGAGCTGCAACAGGGTGGCCAGGGCAGTCAGGACCAGGGAGACCTGGATCATCAAAGTCTCCTCAGCCTCGCTCAGGCCGCACACGTCGGAGATGAGGATGGCCGGGGTGATGACCCCCACCACCGCAGCCACCACATGCTGGAGCCCCAGAGGGATCACCTGGCCCAGGGGGGGCATCCCCCGGTAGGAAAACAGGAGTTCGCTGCCGGTCCGCTTGTCCACGCCTCTGCACCTCACAAAAATTTTTTATTTCTAATTTATTTTTTGTATACTTGAATCATACTCCTTCCAGCCTCTGGATGCAAGGAAAATCTTCACAGCTCACCGCCAAATTTCTGCGCCTTATTTTGTGCAGAATTACAGCATTAGAAGGTCGTTGTCCTTGACAGATCCTCTTTTTGCTTTCGTGTAAAACGCCGACCGACCCTGAATGGGCCGGCCGGCGTTCCGCTGGTTTTCCTTTTTACTTCACTGCGACCGCTTCGATCTCAAACAGTCCGCCCTTGGGCAGCTCCTTCACCGCCGCCCCACAGGGCCAGCCCTGCGGGGACCCCGATTATTCCATGCTCGGCGGGAGTGAATCCCGCCTGCGCCAAGGGTCCGCCCAAGGGCGGACCACTTTTACGCGCCAAAAGGCGCGGTCTGCGTGGCGGCGGAGGGCCTGCCCTCACTTCACCGCGACCGCTTCGATCTCAAACAGTCCGCCCTTGGGCAGCTCCTTCACCGCCACGCAGGAGCGGGCGGGGGCCTCGCCGGTAAAGAACTCGGCGTAGATGGCGTTGATGGCGGCAAAATCGCCCATATCGGCCAGGAATACGGTGGTCTTGGTCACGTCGGCGTAGTCCATGCCCACGGCGCGGAGCACGGCGCCCAGGTTCTCCAGGGCCTGGCGGGCCTGGGCCTCCACGCCCTGGGCCAGGGCGCCGGTGGCCGGGTCGAGGCCCAGCTGGCCGGAGGTGTAGAGGGTGTTGCCCGCAAGCTTGGCGTGGCAGTAGGGCCCCACGGCGGCGGGGGCGGTGGGGGCGGTGATGGTCTTGTTCATGGGGAGTTCCTCCTTTGATTTCATGGGTGATTCCATTATACCGGATACAAAACTTTTTTCAAGATGTGCAGAAAAATTTTTTGGCTTCAATCACATCGGGGCATCGCCTAAAAAATGCCCCGGTTATAGCGGATCTGGGCGTAGAGGATCAGCCCCAGGCCCACCGCGATGCCGGCGAGGATGACAGCGGCCATCACGAGTTCCGCATGCTCCCATCGGCCCAGAGTCAGGTCCAGCACCCCGGCCAGCGCCAGGCAGCCGCCCAACACCACTGTGCCCGACCCCATCCACTTTCCGTAGGCGGGCCGGTCCCCCTCGGCCACCTTCCTCCGGTTGTACCAGTGGACGCTGGACACGTCCCCCCGGAGGTTCCACACCCCCAGGGCCACCAGCAGCAGGCCCAGCCCCATCAGCGCCAGAAATCTCGGCATGGTATCCCCTCCAAACCGCTGTCAGCCGACAGCTTATCTGCCAACAGGATACCACGCCGGCTGCAAAAGGGCAAGTCCCCGGACAGGAGCCCGGGCCGTCCTTCCCAGGCAGAAATTGGCGGGCACCGACCCCCTCCCGGGGCTTGACTTTTCCTCCCTGCCGTGGCATAATACTCGTACAAATGTTCTATTTCGGAGGTGCTCCTCTTGGACCTGCTGAACAAGCTGACCATCCTGGCCGACGCGGCCAAGTACGACGCCGCCTGCACCTCCAGCGGCCTGGACCGCGCCGCCCGGCCCGGGGCCCTGGGCTCGGCCACCTTCGCCGGGTGCTGCCACTCCTTCTCCGCCGACGGGCGGTGCGTCACCCTGCTGAAGGTGCTGCTCACCAACCGCTGCGTCTACGACTGCGCCTACTGTGTCAACCGCCGCTCCAGCGACGTGCCCCGGGCGGCCTTCACCCCCCGGGAGCTGTGCGAGCTCACCGTTGGTTTTTACCGCCGCAACTACATCGAGGGGCTCTTCCTCTCCTCCGCCGTGTGGGAGAGCCCCGACCACACCACCGAGCGGATGATCGAGACCCTGCGCCTGCTGCGGCAGGAGTACCGCTTCTGGGGCTATGTCCACGCCAAGGCCATCCCCGGGGCCGACCCCCTCCTCACCCGCCGGCTGGGGGAGCTGGCCGACCGGATGAGCGTGAACATCGAGCTGCCCTCGGAGCAGTCCCTCCGCACCCTGGCCCCCAGTAAAACGAAAGCCTCCATTCTCGCCCCCATGGGCCAGATCCGGGACGGCATCGTCCAGTCCAGGGCGGAGCTGGCCCGCTCCCGCCACGCCCCCCGCTTCGCCCCGGCGGGCCAGTCCACCCAGATGATCATCGGCGCCACGCCGGAGAGCGACCGGCACATCCTCACCCTCACCCAGGCCCTCTACGACAAGTACCGGCTCAAGCGGGTCTTTTACTCGGCCTATATGCCGGTGAGCGACTCCAAGCTCCTCCCTGCACCCCAGAATTTCAAACCGCCCCTGCTGCGGGAGCACCGGCTCTACCAGGCGGACTGGCTCCTGCGGTACTACCACTTCCGGGCCGAGGAGCTGCTGGATGAGGACGCGCCCGACCTGAGTCCCCTGGTGGACCCCAAGTGCGCCTGGGCCCTGCGGCACCTGGAGTTCTTCCCCGTGGAGGTCAACCGGGCGGACTACGAGGCCCTTCTCCGGGTGCCCGGCGTGGGGGTAAAGAGTGCCCGGCGCATCCTCACCGCCCGGCGGGTGGGACCCCTCACCTTCGAGGGGCTCAAGACGCTTGGGGTGGTGCTCAAGCGGGCCCAGTACTTCCTCACCTGCTCCGGGCGCCCCATGGTCGGCCTGAAGGTGCGGGAGGACGGCATCCTCCGCCACCTGGTGGCCCTGGAGCGGCCCGCACTGGTCCAGGAGGCCCCGGAGCAGTTATCCTTATTTCATTGAGAATTGATAATTGACAATGGATAATTGATCATTTTCGGGGACGGCTCCCGCCCGGTTCAGATGTTCCGCACAGGGCATCGCCTCCCACCTCATGATCAATTTTCCATCCTCAATTATCAATTGCATGTGGAGGTGATTGGACGTGAAGTGGACCCCGGTGGCCTATGCCTACGACGGCAGCTTTGCCGGTTTTCTCTCCTGCGTGTTTGAGAGCTACCTCCGCCGGGAGGAGCCCATGTGCTTCTCCGCCCCGGAGGAGGAGCGCATCTCCCTCTATCCGGAGCGCTCCGTCCCCACCGACGCGGCCCGGGCCCGGCGGGTCTATGCCTCCCTGGCGGTGCGCATCTCGCCGGCGGGCCAGGCTCTGGCGGCCCGGGGCTTCCTCACCTGCCTGGAGGAGCGGGAGCGCCTGCTCTACCAGTTCATCCGCCTGGGCTACCAGCGGGGGAGCGCCCTGCTCCGGGACCTGACCGACCACCGGGTGGCCGCCCTCCACCGGGCAGTGCGCCACCTGAACGAGGAGGCCCATAAGTACACCGGCTTCGTCCGCTTCTCCGACCAGGGCGGGGTGCTCCTGGCCGAGATCGAGCCCAAAAACCAGGTGCTCCCCCTGCTGCGGGGCCACTTCTGCGCCCGGTACAATACCGAGGCCTTTCTCATTTATGACCGCACCCACCGCCAGGTGCTGCTCCACGACCCCCGGGGTCTGCCGGGCGGAGAAAACCCCGGAGGGCGGCGGTGGGCCATCCTGCCGGCGGAGGACTTCCGGGCCGGGGCGCCGGGGGAGGAGGAGCGGGCCTGGCGGGCGCTCTGGCGGCGGTTCTACGACACCATCGCTATCGAGGGCCGGGAGAACGAGCGCTGCCGCAGGACCCACATGCCCAAGCGGTACTGGAACTGCATGACCGAGTTCCAGTCCGACGGGGCGGAGGCCCTGCCCGGCGCGGGCGCGGCGGGCAGGGCGCTTCTGTCCCAGGCGGAAGAGTTGTGATTGAACCATCTCCGTCCGCACGCTATAATTAGTTATATATTGAGCGAAAGCGGGTGAGTACGCCGCATGAAGCTGAAGCTGGTGAAATTGAGCGCCGCATACAAGAAGCAGCTGTTTGACCTGCTGGACGAGTGGTACGCCACAGGGGAGAAGATCGTCCCCTATGCCATTCGAAAAGCGGACTATCACGATTTCGACCGCTATGTCTCCGCCATCGAGGGGCCCGGCGACGGCGGGGAGACCGTTCCGGACTCCACCTTCTTTTGTCTGGACGTGGAGCGCAATATTTTTGTCGGAGCGGTAAATATCCGCCACTCCTTAAATGCAGGCCTTCTGCTCTATGGCGGGCACATCGGGGATGGGGTCCGCCCATCTGAGCGGAGAAAAGGGATTGCGACGCAGATGATCGCGCTGGCCCTGAAGGAGTGCAGAAAGCTGGGGATCCGCCGGGTCTTAATGGTATGCGACAAGGAAAACATCGGCTCGGCAAAAAGCATCCTCAACAATGGCGGCGTATTGGAAAATGAGGTCATCGTCAACGGCGTGACCCAACAGCGGTATTGGCTGGAGAGCTGAACCAGCTTACAAGCACAGGCAAGGCCCGGAGTGCGGCAGAACTTCCGCCGCACCCCGGGCCTTGTTCCGGTTTCCCTTATCGCGCCGCCCCGGAGGGGACGGCCCCCTCCCGGGCCTGTCCGGACAGTCGTCCGCTGAAATTCCGGTCCAGCCAGTGGGCCAGAGGCTCGTCCGCCTCCACCGCGCGGAAGAAGGCCTCCATCTGGGCCGGGGTCTCCTCCACCGCGGCCCCAAACCGCCGCAGCAGCTCCTCCGTGGTCCCGGCGCACCGGGGGTCGGGGGTCCGGCCCAGGACCGCCCCCTCCGCCGGGGCGCAGAGGGCGCTGTGCCGGGCCAGCCAGTTCAGCATCCGCTGGGCCCGGGTGCCGGCGGCCCGGGTCTGGAGCCGGCTCACCCGGAAAAAGGCTGTCGTGCTCCCCCGCATCTGCCGGGGTGTGATCCCCTCGTAGGTCAGGGCGGCCACCGGCCAGAGCGCCTCCGGCCAGCGGTCGGCGGGCAAGCCGCTCTCCCGCAGGGGGTCCAGGCCGTCGGCGGCCTTCATGGTCCGGTCCAGCTCCGCCTCCATACCGGCGTGGGTGACCCCACCCTGGGCGTCCACGGTCTCGATGTACTCGTGGCAGGCGCTGTCCAGGGCAAAGTGGCACAGAAAGCCCGCCGCATAGCCCCAGGCCTGGGGCCGCCCCGCCTTCACCGCCGGACGCAGCCGCTCCAGGGCCCGCCCGGCGCTCTCCCGGTGGGCCCGCCGGCCCTCGGCCCGGACAGCGCTGGGCAGGAGCGGGCGGTGAAAGAGCAGGGGGTCCGGGCCAAAGCACCCCAGGCGGAAGGCCGCCCCCTCCCGCCGCAGCTTCTCCGCCAGGGGCTCGCACAGGCGGGAGAGGACCGCTTGGCCGAATTTCAAATGGGTATAGTAGTCAGGCATACGCGCGCAGGTCTCCTTTGTCTGTCTGTGTCGGAACACACCGTATGCCGCCCATTATACTACGTTTTTTTCAAAAGCGAAACCCGGGATTTCCTACCGCCCCATGAGCTCCTCGGCGCTCACTCCGGTCAGGAGAAGCACCCCCACCGCCGCCAGCCAGGGCTGGGGGGAGAGCCCCGGCGGGAAGGGGAGCACCAGCTCCTGCTCCTCCAGCACCCTCCCGTCCAGGGTCACCAGCTCCCGCTGGAGGGCCAGGCAGATCTGGTCCCCCTCCAGGCTGGAGAGTGTGATGGTGTCCTTGGGGGAGGTGCCATAGCTCACCGCGTACTCCGCCGCCACCTCCCGGGCCAGGGGGCCCGCCGTGCCGGGCAGCAGCAGGCACCGGCAGCGCACCCCCGCCGACGGCCGGGCGCGGGCCGCCGCCTCGGGGGAGACCGCCAGCAGGTCCAGGTTCATGGCGGCGAACTCGGCGGCATACCGCCCGGACAGCATCTGGGGAAAGGGCCGGCTCCCCGCCTCCAGCGCGCCCCGCACCGCCCGGAAGATCCCCTCGTCCCGCTCCCATATCCCAACTCGAATCACACGAAACACCCCTTTCGGCACAGTTTTCCCCCGTTTTTCCCATTCTATGCCCCTTCTGCACTTGACTTTTCTCCCCCGGGTGCATAGAATAGGGGGACGACACGGAACAAATACTGCTGCAAAGGATTGAGATACGACTATGGCACAGGACAAAAAGCAGGTGGAGCAGATCACCGACATGGAGGTGGACTTTGCCCGCTGGTACACCGACGTGTGCACCAAGGCCGAGCTCATCGACTACTCCAGCATCAAGGGCATGTTCATCTACCGCCCCTATGGCTACGCCATCTGGGAGAACATCCAGCGCATCCTGGACGAGGAGTTCAAGAAGTGCGGACATGAGAACGTGTACCTGCCCATGCTCATCCCCGAGTCCCTGCTCCAGAAGGAGAAGGACCACGTGGAGGGCTTCGCCCCCGAGTGCGCCTGGGTGACTTACGGCGGCAGCGAAAAGCTGGAGGAGCGCTACTGCATCCGCCCCACCTCTGAGACCCTGTTCTGTGAGCACTATAAGAACATCATCCACTCCCACCGGGACCTGCCCAAGCTGTACAACCAGTGGTGCTCCGTCCTGCGCTGGGAAAAGACCAGCCGGCCCTTCCTCCGCCACCGGGAGTTCCTGTGGCAGGAGGGCCACACCATGCACGCCACCGAGGCCGAGGCCCGCCAGGAGACCCAGCGCATGCTGAACATCTACGCCGACTTTCTGGAGAACGTGCTGGCCATGCCGGTGATCAAGGGCCGCAAGACCGACAAGGAGAAGTTCAACGGTGCCGAGGAGACCTACACCGTGGAGTGCATGATGCACGACCGCAAGGCTCTCCAGGCCGGCACCAGCCACTACTTCGGGGACGGCTTCGCCCGGGCCTTCGACATCACCTTCACCGGCTCGGACAACCAGCCCCACTACCCTCACCAGACCAGCTGGGGGGTGTCCACCCGCATGATCGGCGGCATCATCATGACCCATGGGGACAACTCCGGCCTGGTGCTGCCCCCCCGCATTGCCCCCATCCAGGTGGTCATCATCCCGGTGGCCCAGCACAAGGAGGGGGTGCTGGAGGCCAACGAGGCCGTCATGGCGCGGCTGAAGGCGGCCGGCTTCCGGGTGAAGATGGACGCCTCCGAGCAGTCCCCGGGCTGGAAGTTCGCCGAGTATGAGATGAAGGGGGTCCCCCTGCGCCTGGAGCTGGGCCCCAAGGACATAGAGAAGAACCAATGCGTCCTGGTCCGCCGGGACAGCGGTGAGAAGAGCTTTGTCTCCCTGGACGGCATCGAGGACACCGTGGCCGCCATGCTGGACTCCATCCATACCGGCCTGTACCAGAAGGCCAAGCGCAACCTGGAGGAGAACACCTACGCCTGCTCCACCCTGGAGGAAGTCAAGGAGAAAATGCAGTCCCGGGGCGGCTTTGCCAAGACCATGTGGTGCGGCGACGAGGCCTGCGAGGTGGCCATGAAGGAGCGCGCCGGCGTCACCTCCCGCTGCATCCCCTTCCAGCAGGAGCATCTGGGCGACGTGTGCCCGGTGTGCGGAAAGCCCGCCAAGCACATGGTGGTCTGGGGCGTGGCCTATTAACCCTTCCTCCCGCTTAACGCTCCTCCGGCCTGGCGGTCCCTCCGCCGGGCCGGAGCTTCTGTCCCGTCCTTAGCGGAAGCCGCCTCGTCTTCCGCCGCAACTGTGCATATTCTACATCTCCGCCGACAATTTCCTATTGCAGCAGGGGAATTTGTCGTAATTGTAAATTGACAAACTACATTTCGTAGGTTAATATTTTAAGAGATGCCCTTTACCGCCGTATTGTCCCGCATCCCTTTTGCTGGGCTGCGGGCCTAGTGCCGCCTCGAAAACAGCCGGCTGTTTTCGCGTCCTTCCAGATAGGAAGGACGGCCTTGGTCTCTGCGGCACTCCTGCGGCGGGTATTTTGTCCCGTTCGTGTCCACATAGAGCGGACACAAGTTCATTCCAAAAAGATTGGCTGAAGTCCGTGCATATCACGGCGCAAATCGGACGACTATGGATAGAGAAACAGAGGAGTGATCCCATGGCGAAGTATATCGTGAAGCGTGTTTTTCTGGCGATCCTCACCATTTTTATCGTCAGTCTCATCACTTTCTTTGCGATGAACCTGATCCCCGGCGGCCCATTCAATTCCGAGAAGGCCCTCTCCCCGGCGGTAGAGGCCGCATTGAACGAGCGTTACGGCCTGAACGACCCGGTCCCGGTGCAGTACCTCAACTATATGGCCCGCCTGCTCCAGGGGGATTTTGGCGTGAGTCTCAAGACCGGACGGGATGTGTTTGATACCATCACCACCGGGCTCCAGGTCAGCGCTAAGCTGGGCCTGTCCGCCGCCGCGGTGGCCATCGTCTGCGGGCTGATCCTGGGCTCGGTCGCCGCCCTGAACCGGGGCAAGCTCATCGACCGGCTGGTGGTCTTCTTCACCACCCTGGCCACCTCGGTGCCCAGTTTCGTGCTGGCCACTCTGCTGCTGCTCATTTTTTCCATCCAGCTGGAGCTCATCCCGGCCTGGTCGGCGGAAAACCCGAACTATATCCTGCCGGTGATCTCCCTGGCCATGTACCCTATGGCCTATATCACCCGGCTGACCAAGACCAGTATGCTGGACGCCCTGGGGCAGGACTATGTCCGCACCGCCCGGGCCAAGGGCGTGGTGCCCTATAAGGTCATCTTCAAGCATGCCCTGCGCAACGCCCTGATCCCCGTGGTCACCTATGTCGGTCCCATGGTGGCCTATATCATCACCGGCTCCATGGTGGTGGAGACCATTTTCTCCACCGGCGGCCTGGGGTCCTATTTCGTCACCTCCATCAACAACCGGGACTACACCCTCATCATGGGCGTGACGATTTTTCTAGCCTTCCTGATGGTAACGGCTAACCTGATCACGGACATCGTCTATAAGATCGTCGATCCCCGCATCAAGCTGGACTAAGGAGGCTGGACAGAACCATGACAAACGAGATTCCCAAGAAGCATCTGCTCAGCAGCCAGATCGATCTGAGCAAGTTTACCCCCGCCTCGGAGGACGAGAAGCGCCAGCAGGACGTGATGAGCGAGTCCACCACCTTCTTCCGGGACGGGATGCGCAAGCTGCTGCACAACCCCCTGGCTGTCGGCTCCCTGATCGTGCTGGTCCTGCTCATTCTGGCCATCATCATCCTCCCGATGTTCATCCCCTATGGCTATGAGGAGATCATCCGGGTAGACGGCCGCCGGGACAAGACGGCCGCCAATCTCGCCCCCATGACCTACTCCACGGCTGAGATGGAGTATATGGAGCGCACCGGCGAGCAGCTCTTCCCCCACATTTTCGGCACGGACAAGCTCTGCCGGGACTACTTTGTCCGGGTGCTCTACGGCGCCCGGGTGTCCCTGAGCGTGGGCTTCTTTGCCAGCATCCTGGTCATGATCATCGGCGTGCTGTACGGCTCCATCTCCGGTTACGCCGGCGGCAAGGTGGACATGATCATGATGCGCATTGTGGATATCATCTACTCTCTGCCCGACCTGCTGATGATCATTCTCCTCTCTGTGGTCCTGCAGGAGACCCTGGGCAGCGCCATTGAGGGGACCATCTTCGCCAGCCTGGGCAGCAACATGCTCTCCCTGTTCATCGTCTTTGCCCTGCTCTACTGGGTGAGCATGGCCCGCCTGGTCCGGGGGCAGATCCTGACCATCAAGGAGAACGAGTACGTGCTGGCCGCCCGCACCATCGGCACCAAGTCCAGCCGTATCCTCCGCAAGCACATCCTGCCCAACTGCCTGTCGGTCATCATCATCTCGGTGGCCCTCCAGGTGCCCTCCGCCATCTTCACGGAGAGCTATCTGAGCTTCCTGGGCTTGGGCGTGGCCCAGCCCATGCCCTCCCTGGGCAGTCTGGCCAACGAGGCCCGGGGCGCCCTCACGGCCTATCCCTGGCAGCTGGTGTTCCCCGCAGTGGTCATCTGCCTCATCGTCCTCTCCCTGAACCTGCTGGGGGATGGCCTGCGGGACGCCTTCGACCCCAAGCTGAGGAGGTAATGTGACATGGCTGAACATCTCTTATCCGTCAAGGACCTGCACACCTCCTTCACCACCGACCACGGGGAGGTCCACGCCGTCAACGGCATCTCCTTTGACCTGGACCCGGGCAAGGTCCTGGGCATCGTGGGGGAGTCGGGCTCCGGCAAGTCGGTGACCGCCTACTCCATCATGCAGATCCTGGCTGACAACGGCCGCATCACCGGCGGCAGCGTGGAGTACAAGGGCCAGGACATCACCAAGTGGAACAAAAATCAGATGGCCGGTTTCCGCGGCAAGTGCTGCTCCATCATTTTTCAGGACCCCATGACCTCCCTGAACCCGGTGTTCACCATCGGCAACCAGCTGGAGGAGGCCATCCTGCTCCACACCAAGAAAAACCGCGCCCAGGCCAAGGCCCGGGCCATCGAGATGCTCTCCCTGGTTGGGGTGAACGAGCCGGCCAAGCGGGTCAAGCAGTACCCCTACGAGCTCTCGGGCGGTATGCGCCAGCGGGTCATGATCGCCATGGCCCTGGCCTGCGAGCCCGACATCCTCATCGCCGACGAGCCCACCACCGCCCTGGATGTGACCATCCAGGCCCAGATCCTGGAGCTGATGCAGGACCTGCAGAAAAAACTGGGCATGGCCATCATCATGGTCACCCATGATCTGGGCGTCATCGCCACCATGTGCGACGAGATCATCGTCATGTACGGCGGCCGGGTCTGTGAGCGCGGCACCGCCGACGCCATCTTCTACGAGCCCGCCCACGAGTACACCAAAGGTCTGCTCCGCTCCATTCCCAGCGTGGACCGGATGAAGGAGCGGCTGGTGCCCATTGCGGGCAATCCCATCAATCTGCTGAACATCCCCGCGGGCTGCGCCTTCTGCACCCGCTGCGAAAAGGCCATGAAGGTCTGTCTGGATCATGTGCCCCTGGAGCGGAAGGTGGGCGAGGACCACCTGGCCTCCTGCTGGCTCAATGATCTGTCTCTCCAGCACAAGGCGGAGGAGCTCTCCGCCGCCGGTGTCCGCCGGGAGGAGATCCGGCGGGAGACCGGCTGGATCCTGGAGGCCGGCGAGTGGGTCTTTGATCCGGTCGCTCCCGGAGAGGAAGGAGGTGCTGACCTTGCACGCTGAATATCTGGTGGAGGTGGAGCACCTCAAGCAGTACTTTCCCGTCCGCACCGGTTTTGCCAAGACCACGCCCCTGAAGGCGGTGGACGATGTCTCCTTCGCCATCAAGCCCGGCGAGACCCTGGGTCTCGTGGGGGAGTCCGGCTGCGGAAAGACCACCGTGGGCCGCAGCCTGCTTCAGCTCTATGAGCCCACCGGCGGCCGGGTCAAGTTCGACGGCGAAGTTATTTTCGACGGCGGCGACCTGGACGAAAACGGCAGCCCCAAGGTGGACAAGGACGGCAAGCCCGTCCGGAGCAAGCCCCACACGGTGAACATGCTGCCCTACCGCAAGCAGATGCAGATGGTCTTTCAGGACCCCTACTCCTCCCTCAACCCCCGCATGACGGTAGAGGACATCATCGGCGAGCCTCTGGACGTCCACAAGCTCTACTCCAATAAGGCCGAGCGCCGGGAGAAGATCCTGCATCTGATGGAGCTGGTGGGCCTCAATGCCGAGCACGCCACCCGCTATGCCCACGAGTTCTCCGGCGGCCAGC
>DVHW01000235.1 GCA_018711785.1 Candidatus Galloscillospira excrementavium | reverse complement strand
GCCCGCATGCCCTTATAGGTCATGTAGCAGTCCAGCTTGACACGGTCTCGAAGGGGGCGTGCATGGAGAGGACGGGCACCCCGGCGTCGATGGTGTCGATGTCCCGCTCGGCCATGTAGACGGCCACGGTGCCGCCGCCGCCCTGGTCCACCTTGCCCAGCTCGGCCATCTGCCAGACCACGCCGGCATTGTCCAGGACTTTCCGGACATAGGCCACCAGTTCGGCGGAGGCGTCGGAGGAGCCCGACTTGCCCCGGGCGCCGGTGTACTTGCACAGGCCCATGCCGTAGTTGATGCGGGAACTGTTGCGCTTTTCATAGGCGTCGGCGAAATTGGGGTCATAGGCCGCGGTCACGTCGGCGGAGAGGCAGAAGGACTTCTCATAGCAGACCTTCAGGGGGATGCGCTGGGTGTCGCACAAATCGCTCATAAAGGTGTCGAAGGCGGCGGACTTCATGCCGCTGACCCCCTCGGAGCCGATCTCCTCCTTGTCGGCCAGCATGCACACGGCGGTGCGGGCGGGGGTGGACAGGTCCAGGATGGCGGCCAGGGAGGCGTAGGCGCACACCCGGTCGTCGTGGCCGTAGGCGCCGATGAGGGAGCGGTCAAAGCCGATGTCGCAGGCGCGGAATGCGGGCACGGCGGAGAGCTCGGCGGAGAGGAAGTCCTCCTCCACGATGCCGTAGCGCTGGTTCAGCAGGTCCAGGATGGCCAGCTTCACCCGGTCGGCCCCCTCGTCATCCTTGAAGGGGCGGCTGCCCACCAGCAGGTTCAGGCTCTCGCCGGGGATGGCCTCCCCCAGGGGCTTCTTGGACTGCTCCCCCGCCAGGTGGGGCAGCAGGTCGTCCACGGTGAACAGGGGATCCCCCGGGGCGGCGCCCAGGGCCACCTTGACGGTGGTGCCGTCCTTCAGGGCCACCACGCCGTGGAGCTCCAGGGGGATGGTGACCCACTGGTACTTGCGGATGCCGCCGTAGTAGTGGGTCTTGAGCCAGGCCATCTCCTCGTCCTCGTAGAGGGGGTTCTGCTTCAGGTCCAGCCGGGGGGAGTCGATGTGGGCGGCGCCGATGTTGACGCCGGCGGAGAGGGGCGCGGCGCCCATGACGGCCAGGACCACCGACTTGCCCCGGTTCACCCGGTAGATCTTGTCGCCGGGGTTGAGGGCCATGCCCCGGGTGAAGGGCTTGAAGCCCTTGGCCTGGGCCAGCCGGACGGCGGTGTCTACGCACTCCCGCTCGGTCTTGCCCTCATCCAGGAATTTCTTATAGTCCTCGCAGTAGACCTTCATGGAGGCCTCGTCCTCGGCGGTCAGGCGGTCATAGCCGTTTTTCGGCTGATAGAGCAGCGCCTCCCGGCGCAGTTCTCCAGGTGTCTTTTGCTTTTCTTCCATGGTGGTTTCCTCCTTTGGTGTTGCAGTATTTCCAGCATAGCATGGAATTGTGAACGAATCCACACTTCCCGCCAAAATCCGCGCAAAAAGTTCCCGGGCCCGGCGGGCAAAGTCCTCCCGGCTCTCCTCTCCCCGGTTCTCCAGCACATAGGGGCAGTGGGCGCGGAAGAACTCGTCCCCCTTCTGGGCCTCCACCCGGCGGCGGGCGTAGTCCTCCGGAATGCCCTCCCGGGCCATGATGCGGCGGATGCGCACCTCCTTGGGGGCCAGCACGGCCACCAGGGCGTCACACCGCTCCCCCGCACCGCTCTCGATGAGGGCGATGGCGTCGATGGCAACGGCGGGGCGGCCCTCCTCCGCCGCCCGGGCAATGGCCCGGTCCACCTCCTCCATGACAAAGCGGTGGGTGATGGCGTTCAGGTCGGCCAGGGCCGCCGGATCATTGAAAACCACATTGCCCAGCTTCTTCCGGTCCACTCCCCCGTCCGGCCCCAGGATGCCCGGGCCGAAGCGGCCGGTCAGGGCCGCCCGCAGGGGCGCGCTCTCCGCCAGCAGGCGGTGGTAGACCGCGTCACAGTCAATGACCACCGCGCCCAGCTTCTCCAGGGTCCCCAGGGCGGTGGTCTTTCCCGCCCCCGTGGGGCCTGTAATGCCGATGACCTTCACAGGACTCACCTCTTCATTCCAAATCTCTTCCGCATGGCCGGCCGGATTAGCATCCACAGGCAGACCCCGTTGACTGCCAGCCCGGCAGCCGCTGCAACCCTTCCGGCGGACAGGCTCATAACATTCGTCAGCAGGTTCAGCCCAAACAGGCACACATCCACCACCCACATGGCGGGATAGCGAACCCAGATGCCCAGCACCATGGCTATGGCGGAGAGGGGAATCCCCGCCGAGCCATTCCCCGGACCGAAGAACGCCATCGTGAACACCGTTTCCGCGGCGTACCACAGCATCAGCACCGAGGTCCAGATCAGATAAGCCCGCTCCGCCCGCCACTTCATTGCGGGGGCTTCAACCGGGGAGTTGCTGCCTGTCCCCGGCTCCGCCGGGGCAGGGGGCTCCCCCTCCGCCAGCAGCAGCCGGTCCAGGGAGACCCCGTAGAGCCGGGCCAGGGCTTTCAGGTTCTCCACCCCCGGCTCCGCCTGGCCATTTTCCCATTTGGACACCGACTGCCGGGACAGGAACAGCGCCCCGGCCACCTCCTCCTGGGACAGGCCCTTTTCCGTGCGCAGCGCTTTCAGATTTTCAGCCAGCGTCATAGCAATCACCTCCAGGCCATGGTACGACGCCAGGCTCCGGCTGTAAAGCACTTCCGGCGCAACCGGCGGTTGCGCCGTTCAGACCTGGATGATGTGGAATCCCGCCGCCTTGTTCAGGCGGTTGGCCACTGCCAGGCCGATGCCCTCGTCGTCCGGGCACTGGGCCCAGATGCGCTTCACCCGGGTGCCGTCGAACCAGCGCAGGGCCTCAAAGACCCGCCGGGCCTGCTCGGGCACGTCGGTGCTCGGCCCCAGCTGCTCCAGGGGGCAGCCGGGAAAGAGGGGGGCGTACTCGTCAAAGCAGATGACCCCGTCCCCCGGCTCCAGGTGGGCCCGGATGTATTCCGCCGCCGCGGCTGGGGGGCCCTTCACCACCGTCACCGGCGCCTTGGGGGCGTAGTGGCGGTACTTCATCCCCGGGGCCCGGGGGTGCTCTCCCGCCCCCATGAGCCGGGTGACGGCGGAGTCCACCGCCACCTCCCCCAGGGCGGCACGGAGCTGCTCCAGGGTGACCCCGCCGGGCCGCAGGAGCCGGGGCGGGGTCACCGTCAGGTCCACGATGGTGGACTCCACCCCCACCGCGCAGGGCCCTCCGTCCACGATGCCGTCGATCTTCCCGTCCATGTCCTCCAGCATGGCCGCCGCCGTGGTGGGGCTGGGCCGGCCAGAGGTGTTGCCCGACGGGGCGGCCACCGGCACCCCCGCGCGATGGATGATCTCCCGGCAGAGGGGGTGGGCCGGGCAGCGCATACCCACCGTGTCCAGCCCGGCGGTGACCACATCGGGCACCAGGTCCCTTCGCCTTAAAATCATCGTCAGCGGGCCGGGCCAGAACTGCTCCGCCAGGAGATAGGCGGCGGGCGGAATGTCCTCACAGTACCGGGGGAGCCACTGGGCCGACGGGATGTGGAGGATCAGCGGGTTGTCCTGGGGCCGGCCCTTGGCCTCGAAGATGTGCTCCACCGCCGCCGGGTCCAGCCCGTTGGCCCCCAGGCCGTAGACTGTCTCGGTGGGGATGCCCAGCAGTCCTCCCCGGCGGAGGATGTCCGCCGCCGTATCCAGGTCCCGCCCGGTCAATCGCAAGGTGTTCAACGCGCTTCGCCTGCCTGTCTCAGAAGTGCCAGCTCCGGCGGCGGGCGCAGCCCTGGACCAGGGTCAGCACCCCGGCGGCCAGCAGGGCCGCGCCGGAGAGAATCTGCAAAATGCCAATGGCCTTCTTCATAAAAATGCTCCTCTGTTCTGCTCCGCGTCAGCGCGGCGTTTACTCGTAGATTCCCACCGGGGTGCCCGCCAGCTCGATGGCGGTGTCGGGGGGAAATCCAACCTTCTGCAAATAGTTCTTCACGGTGAGGATGCCGTACTTGGGGTTGACCTTCTCGTCCTCCAGCTCCATCTCAAAATAGCCGCTCCCCGAGCCGGTGAGCCAGCCGTCCTCCTCCAGAAGATCGGCCAGATCGGCCTTCACCTTCTCCGCTTCCAGCCGCTCCGGCAGTGTGGTATATCGAATGATCAGTTCCATATCTGTCCCGCTCCTTTTCTCAGCGTGCTTCGCTGTGCTTCAGGCGCTCGGCCTGGTCGGCGGTCACCAGGGCGTCGATGATCTCGTCCAGATCCCCGTCCATCACCGCGTCCAGCTTGTAGAGGGTCAGACCGATGCGGTGGTCGGTGAGCCGGCCCTGGGGGAAGTTATAGGTGCGGATGCGCTCGTTGCGCATGCCGGTGCCCACCTGGCTGCGCCGCTCCTGCTCAAACTCGCTGTTGACCCGCTCCTGCTCCTGCTCGTAGAGCCGGGAGCGGAGCAGCTGCATGGCCTTGTCCCGGTTCTGGAACTGGCTGCGCTCCTGCTGGCACTCCACCACCATGCCGGTGGGCCTGTGGATGAGCCGCACGGCGGAGGAGGTCTTGTTGATATGCTGCCCTCCGGCGCCCGAGGAGCGGAACACCTGCATCTCAATGTCCGCCGGGTTGAGCTCGAACTCCACCTCGTCGATCTCGGGCAGCACCGCCACGGTGGCCGTGCTGGTGTGGATGCGCCCGCCGCTCTCGGTCTCTGGCACCCGCTGGACCCGGTGGACCCCGCTCTCAAACTTGAGCCGGGAGTAGGCCCGGTCCCCATCTACTGTGAAGGAAATTTCCTTTATGCCCCCCAGCTCGGAATCGCTGGCGCTGTCCACCTCCACCGCCCAGCCCTTCCGCTCGGCGTACATGGAGTACATGCGGAACAGGGAGTGGGCGAACAGGGCGGCCTCCTCGCCGCCCACGCCGGCCCGGATCTCCACAATGACGCTCTTGCCGTCATTGGGGTCGGAGGGCAGAAGCAGAATTTTCAGCTTCTGCTCCAGCTCCTCCAGGTCGGCCTTCGCCTGCTGGAACTCCTCCTGGGCCAGCTCCCGCATGTCCGGGTCGCCCATCAGCTCCTCCGCGTCGGCCAGGTCCTTCTGCCGGCGTGTGTAAAGGCGGTACGCCTCCACCACCGGGGCCAGCTCCCGCTCCTCCTTGTTCAGTTTTGCCACCAGCGCCGGGTCGGCGTAGGTCTCGGAGGCGTTCAGCCGGGCCTCCAGGTCCTGGTAGTGGAGCTCCAGGCTCTTCAGTTTCTCCAACATTCCGTTCATCAGTATTCCCCTTAATCCAAGAAAAAGGATTTCAGCAGGGCCAGCGGCTCCCGGAGGTACATCCACACCCGGGAGGGCAGGTGGCTGGAGGGGGCGGCCAGGGTGGAGACCTCCTCCCCGTAGTACCGCTCCGCCAGCATCCGCACCCGGGCCAGGTGGAAGCCGTTGGAGACAATGAGCAGTCCGCCGTCGGCCTCCAGCCCGTTGTCCTCCAGCACCTGCTGGGTAAAGCGCAGGTTCTCCGCCGTGCTGTGGGACTGGTCCTCCATCAGGATGCGTCCGGCCTCCACGCCGTGCTCCACCAGATAGTCCCGCATACAAGCCGCCTCCGACTCAGGCTCGTTGGAGCCCTGGCCCCCGCTGACCACCACCGTCATGTCCGGCTGGGTCTCCAAATAGTCCAGGGCGGTGTCCAGCCGGTCCTGAAGCAGCTCGGAGGGGCCCCGCTCCATGACCTGGCAGCCCAAAATGACCATAGTCTCCGGGGGCTGGTCCTCCCGCAGGCGGGTGTGCCCGCCGGCGAGGACGATGCCCTCCAGCACGGCAAAGAGGAGCAGCCCCGCGGCGAGGAGGCCGCAGAGCACCCGCAGCCACAGCCGCTGACGGCGGCCCTCATAGGGCCGGTAGTAGCTCCGCCTCATCCCTGGGCCTCCTCCAGCTCCGCCGCGAGCTTCTCCCACTGGGTGTAGAGCGTGGCGATCTCCTCCTCCAGGGCCTTCTGCTCCTCGTAGACCTTCTGGAGCTCCAGATAGTTGCTGGAGACCTCCTCAGCCCGCAGGGAGAGCTCGTACTGCCGCTCCTCCGCCTTGGCCACCGCCCGCTCGGCGGCCGCCACCTGCTTCTCCAGCTCCTTGGTGCCGCCGGGGCGCTTGGGCTTGTCCTTCTTAGGCTTTTCCTCCGCCGGGGCGGCCGGTGGCGGCGCGGCGGCCGCCTTGGCCCGGGCGGCCTGGAACTCGGCATAGGTGCCACGGAAGTCGGTGATGTGTCCGTTCTCCAGCATCCAGATGCGGGTGGCGAAGCGGTTGATGAAATAGCGGTCGTGGGACACGAAGAGCAGGTTGCCCTCGTAGTCCTCCACCGCCGACTCGATCCACTCCCGGCTGGCCACGTCCAGGTGGTTGGTGGGCTCGTCCAGGATGAGGAGGTTGATCTTCTCGTCCATGAGCATACACAGCCGCAGGCGGCTCTGCTCCCCGCCGGAGAGGGCGGAGACCGGCTTGAACACATCCTCCCCCCGGAAGTGGAAGGAGGCCAGCCGGTTCCGGGCCGTCTGGGTGGAGACATCCAGATCATAGATCAGGGTGTCCACCAGGCTCCGCTCCGGGTGGGCGAAGTGGACGATCTGGGGCAGGTAGCCGATCTTCACTGTGGGACCCAGGCGGACCTTCCCCGCCGTGGGGGGCTCCTCCCCCAGGAGGATCTTCACCAGGGTGGACTTGCCGGTGCCGTTGTCCCCCAGCAGGGCGATGCGCTCGCCCCCCTCCACCAGGAGGTTCACGTCAGAGAAAAGGGTGCGCTCCCCGAAGGACTTGGCCAGGTCCTTGATGACCAGCACCTCATCCCCCCGAAAATCCCGCTCCCCGAACTTGATGTCCAGACGGCGCTCCTTGGTGGGCTTGTCGGTGGTGCACAGGCGCTCGATGCGCTTCTCCATGGAGAAGGCCCGCTTGTGGAGCTTGTCGTTGCCCAGAAAGGCCCACAGGTGGAGCTTGTCCGCCGCGGCCTGGAGCTGCTCGATCTTGGCCTGCTCCTTCTCGTACTGGCGGAGCTTCTCCTCGTACCTCCGCTCCTTCTCCACCACATAGAAGCTGTAATTCCCCTGGTAGAACTCGGCCTTGCCGTCCACGATCTCGATGACCCGCTTCACCACCTTGTCCAGAAACCAGCGGTCGTGGGAGATGGCCAGCACAGTGCCCTTGTAGCGGGAGAGGTAGTCCTCCAGCCACTCGGTGGCCCGCAGGTCCAGGTGGTTGGTGGGCTCGTCCAGCAGGAGGATGTCGGTGTCCTCCAGAATGAGCCGGGCCAGGTTGACCCGGGTCTTTTCCCCGCCGGAGAGGGCGGCGAAGGGCTGCTCCCGCATGGCCTGGGGGATGTCCAGGCCGTTGCAGACCTTATTCAATTCCGTGGCGGTGTCGTAGCCGCCCCTGGCCTCAAAGGCGGCGGAGAGCTCGCCGTACCGCCGCAGCAGGTCGGGACTGCTGTCCTCCCCCATTTTGGCGGCCAGGCCGGCCATCTCGGCCTCCATGGCGTGGAGGGGAGCAAAGGCGGTGTCCAGCACGTCCTCCACCGTGTACTCCGGCGGGTAGACCGGGATCTGGGAGATGAGGCCCAGGGTCTTCCCCGGGGCCACCATCACCTCCCCCTCGTCATGGTCCAGCTCACCGGTGAGGATCTTGAACACCGTGGTCTTGCCGGCGCCGTTCTTGCCCAGCAGACCCACCCGCTCCCCCTGGTCCACCTGAAAAGAGAGCCCGTCCAGTATTTTTTTGCCTACCTCGAACTCCTTGACCAGGTTCGAGACCGATATGTCTATCATTGTCTTACTCCATTTGCTTTGCCGCGGCGGGACAGCCGCCGCATCAGATGTCTTTCGTGATGCTCTTGAGATACTCCACCAAATCCTCGAAGGCCATGAGGCGGGAGGCCTTCACCAGCACCGTGGTGTGGGGGCGGAGCACCCTGGCCAGAATGGGCTGGGCCTCCTCCTTGGTGGCGCAGTGGTAGACCTCGGGCACCATGGCGTCCCGGGCGGCGTCGGCGATGTACTTTGCCAGCTCCCCCACCGCCACCAGGCAGTCGATGCCGGTCTTGCCCAGGTACTCGCCGATGCTGGCGTGGAGCGCCCCGGCCAGGGGGCCCAGCTCGAACATGTCCCCCAGCACGGCCACCTTGTACCCGTCGTGGGTCTTGGAGAGGACCTCCACCGCCGCCCGCATGGACTGGGGGTTTGCGTTGTAGGTGTCGTTGAGAATGGTGATGTCGTCCCGGCGCTGGAGGATGTTCATGCGCATCTTGGTGGGGGCGAAGTGGGCCACCCCCCGCTGGATCTCCTCCGTTGTCAGGCCGTAGAGCTCCCCCACCGCGGCCGCCATCAGGGTGGGATACACCATGTGGCTGCCCAGGGCGGGGATGCTCACCTTGAAATTGCTGTGAGGCGTTTTTACTTCACAGTTCATACCCACCTTCCCGTCGCTCACCAGGTGGTCGGCGCTGTAATCCATGGGGCGGGTCACCCCGCACCAGAGGACAGGCCGGTCCAGCTGCCCGGCCAGGGTGCGCAGCAGCTCATCGTCCCCGTTGAGGATGGCGGGCCCGCCCGGGCGCTGGTGACGGAAGATCTCGCACTTGGCCTTCAGGATATTCTCCCGGGAGCCCAGAAATTCGATGTGGGAGTCCCCGATGTTGGTGATGAGGCACACGTCGGGCTCGGCGATGGAGGAGATGACGTCGATCTCCCCGGCGTGGTTCATGCCCATCTCCAGCACGGCGGCCTGGTAGGTCCTGTCCAGGCGGAAAAGGGTGCTGCAGGTGCCGATGTCGGTGTTCAGGTTGCCCTCGGTCTTGAGGACCTTGTACTTCTCCCCCAGCACGGCGGCCACCATATCCTTGGTGGTGGTCTTGCCCACGCTGCCGGTCACCGCCACCACGGGCAGGTCAAATTTCCGCTTGTAGTGCCGGGCCAGCTCCCGCAGGGCCTTCCGGGTGTCCCGTACCTTGATGTAGAACTTCCCCGGCAGATAGCTCTCCCTCTCCCGCTGGGTGAAGCACCCGGCGGCGCCCCCCTCCAGGGCGGCGTTGATATAGGCGTGCCCGTCAAACTGCTCCCCGATCAGGGGGACAAAGAGCCCCCCCTGGTGGATGGTCCGGCTGTCGGTCTCCACCCGGGTCACCTGGGCGTCCAGATCGACGCCCTCTCCCAGCAGCGCGCCGCCCACAGCCTCCAAAATCTCTCGAACGGTCATCGGCTCCATATTGAAGTCTCCTATCTTCCCTGTTTCCGCGCCCGCACCGAGGCGGCCACGATGCGCTCACACAGCTCGGCATAGCCGATCCCCACCGCTGCGGCCTCCTGGGGCAGCAGGCTGGTGGGGGTCATGCCGGGCAGGGTGTTGATCTCCAGAAACCAGACCTCCCCGTCCCCGTCCACGATGAAGTCCGCCCGGGAGTAGACCTCCAGCCCCAGAGTCCGGTAGACCCGGAGGGCGGCCTGGCGCAGCTTCTCCTCGGTCTGGGCCGGGATGGGGGCCGGACAGACCTCCAGCGCCGCGCCGGGCTGGTACTTGTTGGCGTAGTCGTAGAACCCGTGCTTGGGGATGATCTCGATGGAGGGCAGGGCCTCCCCGTCCAGGATGCCCACCTGGAGCTCCCGGCCCTGGATGTACTCCTCCAGCACCGTCCGCCCCCCGAGGGCCAGCCCAGCCTCCAGGGCGGCGCGGAGCTCCGCCCGGTCCCGGGCGATGGACACCCCGATGGAGGACCCGCTGGCCACCGGCTTGACCACGCAGGGCAGGCGGGCGGAATCCACCAGGCCGCCGATGTCCCCGGCGGCGTACTCCACCGTCTTCCACCCCGGGGTGTTGACCTGGTCGGCCACCAGGCGCTTGGTCAGATCCTTGTCCATGGCGATGGCGCTGCCC
>DVHW01000234.1 GCA_018711785.1 Candidatus Galloscillospira excrementavium | reverse complement strand
GGACAGTTTGACAGCAGCGGCCGGGAAAATGGAAAAGGGAAATTTTTCAACATGGACCGGGCGATGACTCGGACTCCGGTGCCCCGTCCGGCCGCCCCTCCAGGCCGGGGAGCACCCGGCCGCAGGCCAGGGCCAGCAGCAGGCTGGCCGCCCCGCCCAGGAGCACCACCGCCCACGCGTGGCGGGCCAGGACCTCAAAGAGGACGCCGTAGAACCCCTGGCCCAGGGGCATGGCGCACACCGCGATGGCGGTGACGAAGGAGGCCACCTTGCCCAGCAGGGCGGGGGGCGTGAGGCGCTGGAAGCAGGTCTGGGCCAGGACGCTGAACACCGTGGCCCCGGCCATGCCCAGCAGCAGGGCGGCCAGTAGCACCCCGTAGGCCGCCAGTGGGGGCAGAGGCAGCACCAGGGCCAGAGCGACGGGGAGGAGCAGGGCGGCCGCGGCCAGGAGGGGCAGGTGGGAGCGGCGGAGGGGGAGGCGGCTCGCCGCCCCGGCGGCGGCCAGGCCCCCCAGCACCGCCCCCACCCCAAGGGCCCCCTGGGCCAGGCCGTAGAGCCCGTCCCCCAGCCCCAGGCAGTTCTTGACCAGGACCGGCAGCCCCACGGTGTAGAGGGCGGAGAGGGAGAGGTTGAGCCCCGCCGTCACCAGGAGCAGCCGAAAGAGGGCGGGGCGGTCCCGGAGGAGGAAGCGGAGGGCCTCCCCCAGGTCGGCCCGGGCCTGGGCGAGGGCGCCGCCCCGGACAGTCCGGCGGACAAAGGGGATGCGGAGGAAGAGCTCCAGCACGGCGGAGGCGGCGAAGCAGCCCGCCCCCACCCAGAGGAGGGGGCGCAGGCCGAAGGCGGCATAGAGGAATCCGCCCAGGATGGGGCCCAGCAGGTTGGAGAGGGCCTGTACCTGGGCCACCACCCCGTTGGCGGCGGCCAGCTGGTCCGCCTTGACCAGCAGGGGGACCGAGGCCGTCACCGAGGGCTGGTAACAGGCTTCGATGGCCGAGAGGGCCAGGAGCAGCCCGGCGGCAGGGCCGGTCCCGCCGCCCCGGGCAAGGACCAGGGCGGTGAGGGCGAGGACGGCGGCAGTGAAAAAGTCCAGGAGGTACATGATGCGCTGGCGGGGAAAGCGGTCGGCCAGCAGGCCGCCCACGGGGGAGAGCAGGACGGTGACGGCGGTGGACAGGGCCAGGACTCCGCCGAAGGCGGCGGCATTTCCGGTCCCGTCCAGCACATAGAGGGGCAGGGCGAAGCTGAGGACGGCGTTGCCCAACAGGGAGATGACCTGTCCGGCCACCATCAGGGTGAAGTCCCGGCGGAAGAGCTTGGCGTGGTGCATGGAAGAACTCCTTTCTTTTTAATACCGACGGTCGGTATGTATAGGCGCCGAAAAAACCGCCCTCACCCGGAGGGCGGCACAGGAGAGACTAGGGCTGGGGGTCCGGCTTCCCGGAGGAGACCTGCTCCACATACCGGCCCAGGGCGGCGAGGACCTCTCCGTCCAGGATGGGCATGCCCACCCCGTCGCAGAAATCCTTGAGGACCCGGAACTTCTCCATCAGCTCCTCCGGGGTGCCGGGGAGCAGGCCCAGCCACAGATTGGCCAGGAGGAGAAAGGCCTCGGCGGTCTCCCGGGGGCGGGCGACGCAAAGGGAGCCGTCGGCGTTGCCCTCCTCGATGAGGGGGAGGACCATCCCCACCGCGTCCTCCATGCCCCGGAGCATACTCACCAGCAGCCGGGGGTTGCGCTCCAGGTCGGGGCGGAGGCGGTCCAGAGAGACCTTTTCCGGGTCGGTCAGGCAGTGGAGGAGGAAGCTGGTGAGCTTCTCCCGGCCGGTGCGCCCGGACAGGGAGGCGGAGGTGGGGGAGGGGTCCAGGGCCGCGTAGTACTCGTCGTAGATGCGGTCGTAGATCTCCTCCTTGGACTGGAAGTGGTGGTACACCGCCCCCTTGCTCATACCCAGGGCGTTGACGATGTCCTGGATGGTGGTGTGCTCATAGCCCTTCTCCGCGAAGAGCCGGCGGGAGACCATCAGGATCTTCTCCACAGTCTCCTCCGGGTGCTTGTTGCGGGCCATGCGGGTATCTCCTTTCATACATACCATCGGTATGTATAGAATACAACAGCCGCTTATGGCTGTCAAGGGCAATTATTCCCCCTGCTCCAGGGACTTGGGACCAAAGCCGTGGGGCATCAGCTCTCCCAGGGAACATGCGAAGTACTTGCCGTCCCCCCGGGCGGCCAGGACCTTCAGCCCAGGGGCGAACTCATAGAGCATCTGCCGGCAGGCGCCGCAGGGCCAGCAGTAGTCCTGGGACCGGCCGGCCACAGCGAGGCGGACAAAGCCCCGCCGCCCCTCGCTCACCGCCTTCACCAGGGCGGTGCGCTCGGCGCAGATGCTGGAGCCGTAGGCGGCGTTCTCCACATTGCAGCCGGTGTACACGGTGCCGTCGGCGCACTCCAGCGCTGCCCCCACGGGAAAGCCGGAGTAGGGCGCGTAGGCCCGCTCCAGCATGGCAAAGGCCAGATCTACCAGTTCTCGGTCAGTCATCACAGAAGCCCCTCTCTAAAAGCAGTTATGCGGCACAGAGAGGTATATTCCCCGCTGCCGGCGCACATATTGACGGGGAAGGGAGTATAATCTTTCCTTATCTATTGTTTTTACCATTTGTTTGTCCTCCTTCAATAATTTATCCAGATTCAATTAGAAGAACGGTTATACTTTGCATTGGGATTGCGATGTTTTTAATTGGTGGAGTTAAGAAAC
>DVHW01000005.1 GCA_018711785.1 Candidatus Galloscillospira excrementavium | reverse complement strand
GCTTTCTTCCGGTTTCCCGGGGCGGCCTTCCGCCGCCCTCAGTCCAGCTCTTTTCGGATGGCCTCCCAGCTGTTCTCCCCGGGCGGGACGGCGCTCTCCCGCACCGCCCGCTCGGCCCGGACCCGGCTGACCCGCCGCCCGGGGGCCGCCGCTGTCCCGCCCCCGGCCAGGGCGGCGGCCGCCCGGTGCCGGAGCACCAGCACCAGGCCCAGGGCCCCCAGCAGGACAAGGGCCAGCCACAGGGGCCAGGATTCCGTTCCAGACGTCGGACCGGCGGTGATGTCAGAAAACTTGTCCAGGAACGACTCCGGCCTCTCCTCTGCTATGCTGGGAACGATCTCGACGTCCGTGAGCTCCACCTCCACCAGGCCGCCATACCGCTCCTCCAGCGCGGCGGCGTACTCCGCCGCCCCCGCCCGCCGGGCGCTGACCGTCACATGGACGCAGGGCTCGCCGTCCGCCGTGAAGTCATTGTCCCGGACGCCGATGGCGGCCACCACCGCGGCGGAGGTGCCGGCGCGCATCTCCTCTCCGATCTCCTCCAGAGCTGTCTCCAGCTCCCGGTGGCTGTACGCGCAGCTGGTAAAGGTCAGGCAGTCCGGGTCGGCCATCTGGGCGCGGATGGCATCTATGACCGCCTGGTCCCCGTCCACCACCGCCACCACCAGGCGCTCCATGGTGCCGTCGGCCGACCAGGCCAGCCCCACACCGTCGGGCCAGCCGGTCTCCTCCCAGTGCTCCAACAGGACCTGGGCGGAGGTGAAGCGCCCGGCGCTGTCCCGGGCGGGGTGGCTGATATAGGCTCCGTCCCCGTCGGCTGGCTGGTCTACGGTCCCCGTCCCGGCGCAGCCGGGGGTGGAGCCCCCGCTGCTGGACGTGGAATCCCCGTATCCTCCGCCGCCGTCCGCCGGCTCCTCGGCGGCGGGCTCCCATGCGGCCCCGGGCTCCTCCACCGGGGCGCCGGGCTCCACGGCGATGGGCTCCTCCACGGGAGCGGTGGGCTCAACCAGGGGCTCGATGTATGCTATTCCCTCTTCCGCCCCGGCGGGCAGGAGCAGGGCCGCCGCCAGGGCCAGGGCGGTCAGCGTCCATGTTGCTGTTTTTCTCATATTGTCCTCCCATTCGATTCACTCAGGTGGCCGCGCAGCTTGTCCAGCGCGGCGTAGTAGCGCCGCAGGGCGGTGCCCAGGGGGAGGTCCAGCACCTGGGCCAGCTCCCGGAACTTGAGGCCGCCGTTGAGGTGCAGGGTCACCAGGGCCCGCTCCTCCCCGCTCAGGCGGTCCAGGGCGGCCTCCACGTCCAGCCGGGCGTCGTGGTCCCGCTCCGGCGCGGCCCGGTCCGCCCCCTCCAGGGGCACGCCGGGCCGGGCAGCGCGCAGGTAGTCCAGGGCCAGGTTGCGGGCCACCCGGAAGATCCACGCCCGGGGGCTGCGGACCTCCTCCCCCGGCGGCTGGCGGTAGAGCTTCAGGAAGGTCTCCTGGAGCAGGTCCTCGGCGCTCTGGCGCTCTCGGGTCATGCGGAGGAGCACCGTATAGACCGGCGTGGACAGTCCTCGGTAGATGTCCTCAAAGGCCGCCCGGTCCCCGCCCCGGAGGGCGGCCAGGGCGGTGCGCAGCTGGTCGTCTGTCATGTGGGTGCCTCCTCTCCCGCGGAAGAAACGTTCCTTCACCTGCGATGACGAAGGGACGGGGGATTTTATTCGCCCCGCCGGAAATTTTACCACATCCCCCGCCCGGAGCGCAAAACGGCAGGGCCCGAACACCTCGGGCTCTGCCGTTTTTGTCTGTCTTTCGCTAGGCGGTCTCCCCGCCGGTCTGCCCCAGGATGGCCTGGATGCGACCGGGCACCTCCTCCCACGCCACGCCCAGGGCCACCGCCAGCTCGCCGTAGAGCAGGTCCTCGGCCTGGCGGCGGTACCGCTCCTCGATTTTCCCCGGGGCCTTCTTTCTGCGGCGGGCGGCCTCGTCCCGGACGTGGATGGTCTTGAGCAGGGAGATCAGGGTCCGGCTGTCGTGGGAGCGGAGGGCCTCCTGACAGTACTGGGCGAAATTCTTGGGGCTTTTCTCCTCCACCGGCCCGGCCGGGATGGCGGGCATGGCGGCGATCAGGCTGCGGGCCTCGGGCTCGGTGAGCACGGGGCGCATATACACCTGCGCGTCGGCGGGGACGAAGATGGTCTCGGTGCCGAACAGGGGCGCGAGGGTGTAGTACACCCGGCCCTTGTCGGCCTGGGGCAGGTCGGGCGTGCCCACCGCCGCCACCCGGCACACGCCGCTGGAGCCGTACAGGATGTTCTCGCCCACCTGGTACACGGCGCGCCCCTCAGTCCAGATAGGGCCCGCAGGGGTAGCTGTTGTACTGCTTGCGGAGCTTCAGCAGCACCGACCCGTCGGGCAGCTGCTCCTCCCCCTCCAGCTTGTATTTGGTGTGCCGCCGATCCAGGGAGGCCTTGTAAGCCGCCACCTCCTGCTTCACCAGCTCCAGGGCCTCTCCGTGGTCGATGTCGTCCTTCAGGGTGAAGTGGATGGTCTGCGCGAGGCAGGCGTATTGGATACGCTTCATGGAACTTCCTCCTTCCGTTTGGTAACTTTATTTTACCATTTTTCACGTCCGATTTTCCAATTC
>DVHW01000233.1 GCA_018711785.1 Candidatus Galloscillospira excrementavium | reverse complement strand
TGTGAGCCGCACCAGCTTGGTGCACGTGCGGGAGCGCTTGACTTCCACACTGTCCCCGCCGGACAGCTTGACCGCCTTGCCGCCGTCCACCGAGAGATAGGCGGTTTTCCGGCTCATCCGCCCCATTTTTGTGGTGACCACCCGGTCCTTGTTCAGGACAAAGGAGCGGGCGTGGAGTGCGTGGGAGCAGATGGGTGTGACAATGATATTCTCCGCCGTCGGCTCTACAATGGGCCCGCCCGCGGACATGGAGTAGGCGGTGGAACCGGTGGGGGTGGAGAGGATCACTCCGTCCCCGGCGAAATCCGTGATGGCCGTCTTGTCCGCCAGCACGGATAAGTCAATTACCCGCGCCACTGCGCCTTTGGTGACCACCGCATCATTAAGCGCGATATCCCGGAAAATGGTCTTTCCCTCGTGAATCGCACGCACGTCCAGCATCATCCGGCTCTCGATGCGGTATTTTCCCTCTGCCAGCTTGGAGAGCTGATTCAGTTCTCCCTGCTCCAGCTCCGCCATGAAGCCCACGCTGCCCAGGTTTACGCCCAGAATGGGCACGTCGTGGGCGTTGGCGCATTTGGCGGCGTGGAGAATGGTGCCGTCCCCGCCAAAGCAGATCATCAGGTCGGCGTGTTTCAATTCCTCATCCATGTCCTGAAAAACCAGGTTTTTGGGGAACTCCATGCGGCTGTTCTTGTCCAAGGGAAAGGGCAGGCACATACAGGTCTCCATCCCGACGCCCCGCAGGATACGCTCCGCATTCTGGACGGCCCGCAGGCCCCGGTCACGATAGGGGTTGGGGCTGAGTACAATCTTCATCGCTCCGCTCCCTCCAGCGCGGCGTGGGACTCCTCCACCACCGCGCGCAAGTCTCCCTCCCAGCGCTCGCCGGCGCCGGGGGCCAGAAAGCCCAGGTATTCAATGTTTCCCTCCGGCCCCCGAATGGGGGAAAAGGAAATTCCCTGGACGGTAAAATCGCTCTCCGAGGCGTGGCGCAGAAACTGTTCCAATACCTCCAGATGGACCTTCGGGTCCCGGACGACCCCTTTCTTGCCAACCTTCTCCCGGCCCGCCTCAAACTGGGGCTTGACCAGGCAGGCCACCCGGCCCTCCGGCTTGAGCAAGCCCCGGACCGCCGGCAGGATCAGTCCAAGGGAGATGAAGGACACGTCGATGCTGGCAAAGTCCAGCGCCTCCGGGATCTGCTCCCGGCTGAGGTAGCGGGCGTTTGTGCGCTCCATGCAGATCACCCGCGGGTCGCTGCGCAGCTTCCAGGCCAGCTGCCCGTAGCCCACATCCACCGCATAGACCCTGGCCGCCCCGTTCTGGAGCATGCAGTCGGTAAAGCCGCCGGTGGAGGCCCCGATGTCGGCACACACCGCGCCGTGGAGGTCGATGGGAAAGACCGCCATGGCCTTCTCCAGCTTCAGGCCGCCCCGGCTCACATAGGCCAGAGTCTGGCCCCGGACCTCAATCTCGGCCTTCTCGTCCACCGCCGCGCCCGCCTTGTCCATCCGCTGGCCGGCCACATAGACCTGGCCGCTCATAATGATGGCCTGTGCTTTCTGTCGGCTCTCCGCCTCTCCCCGTTCCACCAGAAGAACGTCCAGCCGCCGCTTAGCCATGGGCGCAGACCTCCAATCCCTGTTCAAATATGCTCTTTGCGTCCAGCCCGCAGCGGGCCAGAAGCTGGGAAACCGTACCGTGGGGAATGGGCACCTCGCCCAGGCTGCACAGCCGGATGGCCTTGGGGCACACACCCTGCTGGACCAGGCCAGCCGCCAGCCGCTGGCCCACGCTGTGGTACGCCATCACATCCTCCGCCACCAGCAGCCGCCCCGTCTTTTGGACCGAGGCCGCCACGGTGTTGCAGTCAAGTGGTGTAATGGAATTAAGCTTTACAACTTCAGGCCGGATATGTTTCTCCTCCAGAAGGTGGGCCGCATCCACGATCTGGTTGATGAGCGTGCCGTATCCCACCATGGTGAGATCCCGGCCCTCCCGGAGGACCCGGCTTCCTGTAATGCCGGCCGAGCCCTGATAGACGCCCTCCCCGCCCCGGGGATAGCGCACCGCCACCGGGCCGCTGCACTCAAGGACCGCGTAGGAGATCATCTCCCGCAGCTCGGCAAAGCTGGACGGGCACAGCACCGTCATTCCCGGCACGGTGTCCAAAAAGGCGGCGTCGAACACACCGTGGTGGGTCTCACCGTCCTCCCCCACCAGCCCGGCTCGGTCCACCGCAAAAACCACATGGAGGTGCTGGAGGGCTACGTCGTGGAGGAGCATATCATAGGACCGCTGGAGAAAGGAGGAGTACACCGCGAACACGGGGACCATCCCCTGTTTCGCCATGCCAGCGGCCATGGTCACCGCGTGCTCCTCCGTGATGCCCACGTCGAAAAACCGCTCGGGAAACCGGGCAGCAAACTGGTCCAGCCCCGTGCCCGACTGCATGGCCGCCGTAATGGCGCAGACCCGCCGGTCCCGCTCCGCCAGCGCACAGAGGGTCTCCCCGAACACGGCGGAGAAATTGGTCTTTGCCGGCTCCACCGGCTCCCCGGTCTGGACGCAGAAGTGGCCCACGCCGTGGAAGCGGTCCGGATTCTGCTCCGCAGGCGGATAGCCTTTTCCCTTTACAGTCCTTACGTGGAGGAGCACCGGGCCTTCGATGTCCCTGGCATACCGCAGCAGACGGGTCAGGCCGCCCACATCGTGGCCGTCCACCGGGCCCAGGTAGGTAAAGCCCATGTCCTCAAACATGCTGCAGGGCAGCAGGACCTCCTTGACTGCCTTTTTAATCTCGTGGGTCACCCGGTAGATGTGCCGCCCGCCGGGTATGGTCTCCATGACCTTCCGGTAGCCTTTCTTGAAGCGCAGGTACTGGGGCTTGAGCCGCTGGTGGGCCAGATAGTTCGCCACGCCGCCCACGTTGGCGGTGATGGACATGCCGTTGTCGTTGAGGATGACAATGAGCTTCTCTCCGCTGTTTCCCGCGTCGGAGAGCCCCTCGTAGGCCAGCCCCCCGGTCAGCGCGCCGTCCCCGATGAGGGCCAGAACGTGGTAGTCCTCCCCCAGCAGGGTGCGGGCCCGTGCCATACCCACCGCGGCGGACACCGAGGTGGAGGCGTGCCCGGCCAGAAAGGCGTCGCACACGCTCTCAGCCGGCTTGGGGAAGCCCGCAATGCCGCCCAGGGTGCGCAGGGTGTCCATCTGGTCCGCCCGGCCGGTGAGGATCTTGTGGGTGTAGCACTGGTGCCCCACGTCAAAGACCAGCCGGTCCCGCCCGGTGTCAAAGACCCGGTGGATGGCCACGGTCAGCTCCACCGCCCCCAGGTTGGAGGCCAGATGTCCCCCGGTGCGGGAGACTGTCTCGATTAGGCTGGCGCGCAGGCGCTGGCAGAGGGCTTCGGCCTCGCCGTCCGATATGTTTTTCAGATCCGGCAGTTCCTCGGAAAGAATCATAAGCACCTCATGGCGACGCAAACAGGAGGCGCAGGATTTGCGTCACTTGAAAAAGATTGTCCCCAGCAGGCCGATGGCGATCCCCAGCAGGGCGCCCATGATGACCTGCAGCGGCGAGTGGCCCAGCAGCTCCTTCAGTTCCTTGCTGAAGAGGGCGGGCTTCATCTCGCTCCAGTGGTTCATCATATAGTTGAGGATCTTGGCCTGCTCGCCCGCCGCCTTGCGGACATTGGCCGCGTCGTACATGACCACGATGGCCACCACCGCCGCAATCGCAAACAGGGCTGAGGAAAAGCCATAGAGGTTCCCCGTGGACGCGGCGCAGGCGCAGACAAAGGCGGAGTGGGAGCTGGGCATACCCCCGCTGCCCCAGATCCGCCGCCAGTCCAGCCGCCGCTTGGTCACCAGCTGGATGACCACCTTCAGCACTTGGGCCGTCGCCCAGGAGGCCGCCGAGAGGATCAGGATCAAATTGCCCAGATGGTAGTTTGGCAGGTCGTAGTCCATGAGCCCCTCACTTCTCCCGTTTTACCAGTTTATCCGCCAGCCAGCAGAGGAATCCGCACTCCCGGAACCGGGCGCGCAGGGCCTGCTTGGCCTCCTCGGTGCGCGCCCAAACCATCTGCTCACAGGCCTCCACCCCTTTCAGGGTCACAAAGGTGCTCTTGCCGCTCCGCGCGTCGGAGCGGACGCTCTTGCCCAGCACGGCCTCGTCCCCCTCCACGTCCAGGATGTCGTCCCGGATCTGGAAGGCCAGGCCCAGGTCCCGGGCATAGCGCCGCACCGCGTCCAAGTCGTCCTCGCTCCCGCCGGCCACGATGCACCCGATCTCCGCCGCGGCGGAGATCAGAGCCCCGGTCTTGAGCCGCTGGAGCTCCTCCACCTCGGCCAGGGAGAGGCTCCGGTCCTCCCCCGCCATGTCCAGCACCTGTCCGCCCACCATGCCCCGGGCGCCGGCGGCCCGGCCCAGGCAGGCGCTGATGCGCAGGCCCCGCCCGGCGTCCAGCTCCAGGCCGTACTCGGCCACCAGCTCAAAGGCCGCCGTCAGCAGGGCGTCCCCGGCCAAAATGGCCATGGCCTCGCCGTACACCTTGTGGTTGGTGGGGCGGCCCCGGCGCAGG
>DVHW01000232.1 GCA_018711785.1 Candidatus Galloscillospira excrementavium | reverse complement strand
TGGCAAAGCGGTGTTCCTTCGCCTCGTCACAGACCTTCTTCACGTCGGCCCGGCTGGCCTCCGGCTTGAGCAGGGTGTGGTCGATGTACCCCGCCAGGTCGGCGGGCTTCAGGGTGTCCGCCACCGCGCCGTACCGAATGGGTCTCTGTTCGCTCATCATGTTCCCTCCGTTGCCGGGCCGGGAGACCGGCCCTGTTTGCTCCATTTAACCACAGTTCGCCTCAAAAGGCAAGCCGTTCTCCCCGCTTTCCCCGCCCCGCGCTCAGTCCACCACCCCGAAGCGGGCGGTATAGACCCTTGTCTCGGGCTCCCCGCCCTCCGCCGTCCGGGTGACCGGCCTGCATAGGATATATGTCCCCGGCGGCAGGGGGCCGTAGGTGGCCTCCAGGTCGCAGCTCAGGGTCACGCTGCCACCCCAGGGGATGGTGACCGGGGCGCTGTCAAACAGGAACTCCACGTCGTCCCACTCCCGTTGGAGCACATTGCGCAGGTAGTCCCCGAAGGCCAGGCTCTCCCCCTGGTAGAGCCCCCGGATCTCATAGGCCGGCGTCGTGGTGAGCTCGGCCTCCTCCGCCCCCGCTTCGGGGGAGTGGGTGAAGGTAACCTCCAGCACCGTGGACGAGCGGAAGGTGAGGTCCATGGTCAGCCCCCAGCCGTCGGCGGTCTCTCCCCCGCTCTTCCCATCCGCCGGCGGGGTGGAGGTCTCGATTGGCGCGGGCGTGGGGGTTACATCCGCCGCCGGGCCGGACGCCCCGTCGCAGCCGGCCAGCGCCAGAATCAGAGCCGCGGCCAGCACCGCCGCCGTCCACAGTTTTCGTCCCATTCTGCTCCCTTCCTCTCCGAATGATTTCGCTATGATAGACGAAACCAGCCGGATTTGGTTCCCTGTCCCGGCGGCACATCCTCCCCGGCGGAACGGGGCAGAAAGGGGCTCCGGTGTTGCTTCCCGGCGGAATTTGTGGTAAACTAATATCTTATAATCCGGTTCATTTTTGTCTGACCTGAAAGGGGGAGCTCTTATGAAAATACAGGAATCCGCAGAAAACTATCTGGAGGCCATCCTGCAGCTCCAGGAGGAGCACGGCTCGGTCCGCTCCATCGACGTGGTGCAGCACCTGGGCTTCTCCAAGCCCAGCGTCAGCCGGGCCATGAGCCTGCTGCGGGAGAACGGCTACGTCCTCATGGACAGGGACGGGCTGCTCACCCTCACCGACGCGGGCCGGGAGATCGCCGAGCGCATCTACGAGCGGCACAAGCTGCTCACCCGCTGGCTCATCTCCCTGGGGGTGGAGCCGGACCGGGCCGCCGCCGACGCCTGCCGGATGGAACACGCGGTGAGCAACGAGACCTTCGAGAAAATGAAGGCGCATATTTTGGGGGAAATTTAGCCTCTGCCCCTTGACATTTTCCCAGCGATTCAATATACTTTCCTCGCTATGAAAGCCTGCGGGCGGCCACAGGCGGGCGGGACACCAGACCCGCCCGCTTTTCCGGGCCCTGGGACGCCCGGCCGCCCTGATTCCGCTTTATTCTACCTACCCAAAGGAGGACCTGTCATGCCTGCCATCCAGCTCGGACCCCACCTCTACTCCGTGGGCGTCCTGAATCCCTCTCTGCGCGTCTTTGATATCGTCATGGACGCCCCCTATGGCACCAGCTACAACGCCTGGCTGGTCACCGGGGAGAAGAACGTGCTCCTCGAGACCGTCCACGCCGACTACTGGGAGGAGTACCGCGCCAATATCGAGAGCGTGCTCCCCCTGGAGAAGATCGACTACCTCATCATGCAGCACAACGAGCCCGACCACTCGGGCAGCGTGGCCCGGCTGGTGGAGGCCTGCCCCAACCTGACCGTCATCGCCACCGCCGCCGGCAAGAAGCACCTGGCCGACATCACCAACATGGACCTGAACGTCCGGGTGGTGAAGCAGGGGGACACCCTGGACCTGGGGGAGGGCCGGGTGCTGGAGTTCATCCCCGCCCCCATGCTCCACTGGGCCGACTCCATGTTCACCTGGTGCGCCGCCGACAAGGTGCTCTTCACCTGCGACTTCCTGGGCGCCCACTTCTGTGAGCCCACTATGCTGGACACCAATGTCCACTACCCCGAGGTCTACCTGGGCCAGGTGAAGCACTACTTCGAGTGCATCTTCGGGCCCTTCAAGCCCTATGTCCTGGCCGGTCTGGACAAGATCGCGGACCTGGACCCCGCCATCGTCTGCAACTGCCACGGCCCCTGCCTCACCGAGCGCTATGAGGAGATCAAGGAGCTCTACCGCGCCTGGAGCACCCCGGTGCCCTATGAGCGCAAGCGGGCCGCCGTGCTCTACTGCTCGGCCTACGGCTGCACCACCACCCTGGCCCAGGCCGCGGCCGAGGCGCTGAAGGGCGAGGGGCTGGAGGTCTCCCTCCGGGACGTGACCTTCACCCCCCTGGCCGAGAGCGCGGCCCTGGCCAACGACGCCGATTTGCTGATGGTGGGCTCCCCCACCATCAACCGGGACGCCCCCAAGGCCATCTGGGACGTGCTGTGCTCCATCGACGCGGTCAACTGCGCCCGCAAGCCCGCCGCCGTCTTCGGCGCCTACGGCTGGAGCGGCGAGGCCCCCGAGATGCTCCGCACCCGCCTGGCCATGCTGAAGTACAACGTGCCCGAGCAGGCCTTCCGGGTGCTCTTCACCCCCACCGAGGCCGACCTGGAGGCCGTGAAGGCCCTGGCACGGGAGACCGCCGCCAAGCTGAAGTAAACAGAACATAAGAACGCCCCCGGAAACGCGCTGCGTTTCCGGGGGCGTTCCGTATTCTCTCGCTCAGGCCTTCCGGTCGGCCTCGATGAGCTTTTTTACCGCCTCGATGCCCACCTTGACGGCGGCGGACACGTCGTGGCTCTCGTCCTGGGGCAGGCCGGCGGCGTCCCGCTCCTGGTTCCAGATGACGTGGAGCACCGTGCCGCAGCGCACGCCCAGGGCGGCGGCGCAGGTGAAGAGGGCGGCCGACTCCATCTCCGAGGCCAGCACCCCCAGTCGCTTCCACGCCTCCCACTTGTTGAGCAGTTCATAGCTCACCGGCATCCGGCCCGGGTCGTGCTGGCCGTAGAAGGAGTCCTTGCACTGGACCGGCCCGGCGTGCCAGGTGTAGCCCAGCTCCCCCGCCGACTCCACCAGGGAGCGGAGGACCCGGTAGTCGGCCACCGCCGGGAACTCGATGGGCGCATACTCCCGGGAGGCGCCCTCCATGCGCACCGCGCCGGTGGCCACCACCACGTCCCCGGCCTTCACGTCCAGCTTGATGCCCCCGCAGGTGCCCACCCGGACAAAGGTGTCCGCGCCGATCTTGGTCAGCTCCTCCATGGCGATGACCGCCGAGGGCCCGCCGATGCCGGTGGAGCAGACGCTCACCTTCTCCCCCAGGAGGGTGCCGGTGTAGGTGGTGTACTCCCGGTTGGACTGGACCTTCACCGGGTCGTCAAAATAGGAGGCGATGACCTCGCAGCGGCCGGGGTCCCCCGGCAGGATGCAGTACCGGCCCACGTCCCCGGCCTTGCACTGGATGTGAAATTGCAGCTCATGCTCGTGCATCTTGCTTCACTCCATCTCTTTAATCAAATGATTCCGCGGTTTTGCCCAGGCGGTCTGGCGCCCCCATTATACCCGCGCCCCGCCCTTTTTTCAAGGCCGGACCTCTCCACACGCCCCCTGCCGCCTCTCCTGCCATCCGGGAAAACCGCCTGCACCCTTGCATCTGGCGCGGGATTGCGTTAAGATAGTCGTGTTTCCGGAGCAAACGACATTTTGTGTGGTAAAGAGGGATCGCATGAAAATCATCATTGTGGGGAACGGCAAGGTGGGCTTCACCCTGGCCGAGCACCTGTCCCGGGAAAATCATGATGTCACCATCATCGACACCAGCGACGAGGCCCTCCGCCGGGCCGACGACACGCTGGACGTCATGTGCGTCAAGGGGAACGGTGTCTCTCTTGCCACACTCCGGGATGCCGGCGCGGCCTCGTCGGATTTTATCATCGCGGTCACCAATGCCGATGAGGTCAACATGGTCTGCTGTCTCGCCGCCAAGCGTCTGGGCGCCAAGTATGCCATCGCCCGCGTCCGGAACATCGAGTACACCGTGGAGGTCTCCGTTCTGAAGCAGGAGCTGGGCATCGATATGGTCATCAACCCGGAGAATGCCACCGCAGTGGAGATCTCCCGTCTGCTCCGCTTCCCCAGTGCCGCCAATCTCGACACCTTCTGCCGGGGCCGGGTGGAGCTCATCGGCTTCCGGGTCCAGGCGGACGACTTTCTATGCGGCCAGCCCATCTCCGAGCTGTCCTGGAAGGTAAAGGAACTCCCCATCCTGTTCTGCGCGGCCGAGCGCGGGGATGATGTCGTCATTCCCGACGGCTCCTTCGTCCCCCAGGCGGGAGATAAGCTGTATCTCATCGGGCAGCCCGTGGGGATGAGCCAGTTTTTCAAGCTGCTGGGCCGTTATGTGCCCAAAGTCAGAGAGGTCTTTCTGGTGGGCGGCGGGCGCATCTCCCACTACCTCGCCGCCGCGCTGGAGAAGATGAATATGCACGTCAAAATCGTGGAGCGCAGCGAGGAGCGCTGCCGCCACCTCAGTGAGGTGCTGCCCAAAACCATGGTCATCTGCGGCGACGGCACGGACCAGGAGCTGCTGGAGTCGGAGAACATCGCTGCGGCCGACGCCTTTGTGGCCCTTACCGACCGCGACGAGGACAACCTCATCATCTCCCTCTACGCCATGCAGCGGGGCATTCCCAAAGTCATCGCCAAGTCCAACCGGCAGAACTATGCCGGCATCGCCCGCTCGGTGGGACTGGACAGTGTTATCTCCCCCAAGCTCATCACCGCCAATCAGATCCTCCAGACGGTGCGCGGCATGGAGAACTCCAAGGGCAGCGTCATGACCGCGCTTTACAAGATCGCCGACGGCGGAGCCGAGGCCATGGAGTTCGTCGTCAATGAGACCACCCGCAACCTGGGCCGCCCGCTGAAGGAGCTGCGGCTGAAAAAGGGCATTCTCATTGGCGTACTCGTCCATAAGGGACGCATCATCATTCCCGAGGGCTCCTCTGTCCTCTCCGAGGGGGATACGGTCATCCTTGTTTCCCGGGACCAGGGCATCCTGGATGTCAACGACATTTTTGAGGAATCTCCTTTGGACAACATCGCCGGTCTGGGGGCGGTACAATGAACTTTAAGCTGGTATTCAAGCTGACGGGAAAGGTGCTGCTGGTAGAGGCTGCGGCTATGCTTTTCCCGCTGTTTGTGGCCCTTCTCTACCGGGAGGACCCGCGCCCCTTTCTGTATACCATTCCGCTTCTGCTGGCGGCGGGCACGCTCCTCTCCCTGCTCCGGCCCAAGGACAAGGAGCACTTTTATGCCCGGGAGGGCTTCTTCTCCGTGGGCCTTATCTGGCTGCTGATCTCTGCCTTTGGCGCCCTTCCTTTCATGTTCTGCGGCGCTTTTCCCTCCTATATCGACTGCTTTTTCGAGTGTGTCTCCGGCTTTACCACCACCGGTGCCTCAGTCCTGCCCGAGGTGGAGGTCCTGAACCACAGCATCCTCTTCTGGCGCTCCTTCACCCACTGGCTGGGGGGAATGGGCGTGCTGGTGCTCACCATCGCCCTGCTCCCCTCCCTGGGCCGACGTACCCTCCACCTGATGAAGGCGGAGAGTCCCGGCCCCATTGTCTCCAAGCTGGTCCCCAAGACCAGCCAATCCTCCAAGATCCTCTACGCCATCTACTGCGTCCTCACCCTCCTTCAGATCCTCTGCCTCCGGCTGGCCGGTATGCCTCTGTTCGACAGCATCGTCAACTCCTTTGCCACCGCCGGCACCGGCGGCTTTGCCATCAAAAATACCTCGATCGGCGCCTACGGCAGCCCGGCCATTGAGATCATCATTACCATTTTTATGCTCCTGTTCTCCATCAACTTTGCCCTTTACTTCCTGGTGCTGTGCGGGAAGTGGCGGCAGGCCCTGAAGAGCGATGAACTGCGCTTCTTTCTCTGCGTGGTGGCGGGGAGCATCCTTCTTATCACGATCAACCTCGCTGCCGCCTCTCCCGCCTTTTTTACCTCTCTGGGGGACACGGTGCGCCATGCAGCCTTCCAGGTGGCCTCCATCATTTCCACCACTGGTTTTTCCAGCGTAGACTTTGACCTGTGGCCCGAATTTTCCCGGTATATCCTGGTGCTGCTCATGTTTATCGGCGCCTGTGCCGGCTCCACCGGCGGCGGCCTCAAGTGCTCCCGGGTGCTCCTTCTGTTCCGCTGCCTGGGCCGGGAGATCGGGCACATCATCCACCCCCGCCGGGTGAATGTGGTCAAGCTGGACGGACATACCGTAGAGGAGGAGTCCCTGCGCTCGGTGCTCATCTTCTTTTCCGCCTACATGCCCATCACCTTTCTGGCCGGCATGTTGGTGTCCATCGATGATTTCTCCTTCGGCACCACCTTCACCGCAGTTGTTTCCTGTATCGGCAACGTGGGGCCCGGCCTGGAGCTGGTGGGCCCCATGGGAAACTACAGTATCTTCTCCGGGCTGTCCACGTTCGTCCTGTCCATGTGCATGATCATCGGCCGTCTGGAGGTCATTCCGGTCCTGGTCCTCTTCAACAGACATGCCTGGAGGCGCTCCTGACGTTCTCTCCGTATACTGGAAATTTTTCCGGCACTCTGCATAGAAACGCCGCATTTTACAGCTTCCTTTCTTGCAAATGTTAATTATTGTGTTAAAATGGTAATGTCTATGCGAGCGGGAAGCGCAGGCTTCCTGAAAAAACACAAAGGAGTGAAAAGAAGCATGAATCCGCAAAATCTCTTCTGGATCGGGCTGGTGGGGGCCGCCCTGGCGCTGCTGTTTGCGCTGTTCCAGAGCAGGAAGGTGCTCCGGTTCTCCGAGGGCACCGACCTGATGCAAAAAATCGCCGCTTCCATCCGGAAGGGGGCCAACGCCTATCTGAAACGACAGTACAAGACGGTGGTCAAATTCTTCCTCGTCATGGTCATCATCCTGGCCATCCTCGCGGCGGTGAACTTCGTGTCCCCCTTTGTGCCCTTTGCCTTTGTCACCGGCGGCTTTTATTCCGCCCTGGCGGGCTTTGTCGGCATGAAGATCGCCACCAGCTCCAACGCCCGCACCGCCCAGGCCGCCCACGAGAGCCTGGACCGGGGGCTCAACGTGGCCTTCTCCTCCGGCGCGGTCATGGGCTTCACCGTGGTGGGCCTGGGCCTGCTGGACATCAGCGTGTGGTTCCTCATCCTGCGCTACGGCTTCCACCAGGAGTTTGACGCCATCGCCCAGACCATGGTCATGTTCGGCGTAGGCGCCTCCTCCATGGCCCTGTTTGCCCGGGTGGGCGGCGGCATCTTCACCAAAGCGGCCGACGTGGGCGCCGACCTGGTGGGTAAGGTAGAGGCCGGCATCCCGGAGGACGACCCCCGCAATCCCGCCACCATCGCCGACAATGTGGGCGACAACGTGGGCGATGTGGCCGGCATGGGCGCCGACCTCTATGAGTCCTATGTGGGCTCCATCCTGGCCGCCTTCGCCCTGGGGGCCACGGCCTACGGCGCCTCTGGAAAGGCCGCCAACGCCATGCTCCTCCCCCTGGCCATCTCGGTCGTGGGCGTGATTTGCTCCATTTTGGGCTCCTTCCTCATCCGAACCAAAGAGGACGCCTCCCAGCGCACCCTGCTGGCCACCCTGCGCAAGGGCACCTATACCGCCGCCGTCCTGGCCGCCATCCTGGCGGCTCCCCTCACCTATTTCATTCTGGGCAATTGGGGGGTCTATGTGGCCATTCTGGCCGGTCTCATCGGCGGGTGCGCCATCGGCTTTTTCACCGAGTACTACACCTCTGACACCTATAAGCCCACCCAGGTCCTGGCGGACGCCACCGAGACCGGCCCCGCCACCACCATCATCGGCGGCCTGGCCCTGGGCATGAAGTCCACCGCCGCCCCCATCCTCATCGTGGGCCTGGCCGTTCTGGTCTCCTTTGTGGCGGCCGGCGGACTCTCCGCCGGGTTTGAGCAGGGGCTCTACGGCATCGGCATCTCCGCTGTGGGCATGCTCTCCACCCTGGGCATCACTCTGGCTACCGACGCCTACGGCCCCGTGGCGGACAACGCCGGCGGCATCGCCGAGATGAGCGGCCTGGGCGAGGAGGTCCGCAACCGTACCGACGCCCTGGACACCCTGGGCAACACCACCGCCGCCACCGGCAAGGGCTTTGCCATCGGTTCCGCCGCCCTCACCGCCCTGGCCCTGCTGGTCAGCTATGTGGACGTGGTCAATGCCAACGGCTTTACCTTTGATCTGAACCTCACCAATCCCCCGGTGCTCATCGGCCTGTTCCTGGGCGCCATGCTCACCTTTATCTTTGCCGCCCTCACCATGAGCGGTGTGCAGCGGGCCGCCCAGTCCATCGTGGTGGAGGTCCGCCGCCAGTTTCGGGAGATCGCCGGCATCATGGAGGGCAAGGCTGACCCGGACTACGCCTCCTGTGTGGACCTGTGCACCCGGGGCTCCCTGCGGGAGATGGTGGTGCCCTCCCTGCTGGCCGTCATCGTGCCGGTGTGCACCGGCCTGGTGCTGGGCCCCAACGGCGTGGTGGGCCTGCTGGCCGGCGTCACGGTCAGCGGCTTCGCCGTGGCGGTGTTCATGTCCAACGCCGGCGGCGCCTGGGACAACGCGAAAAAGTACATCGAGGCGGGCCA
>DVHW01000231.1 GCA_018711785.1 Candidatus Galloscillospira excrementavium | reverse complement strand
TTCTGTCTCTATACCCGCAGGCCGGAGAAGCCCAGGAAGGCCATGGCCAGCAGCCCGGCCGTCACCAGGGCGATGGGGGTCCCCTCAAAGGCCCTGGGGCACTTGGAGAAGGCCAGCCGCCCCCGGATGCTGGAGAGCAGCACGGCGGCCAGGGTAAAGCCCAGGCCCCCGAACAGGGCAGTGAGCACGGTCTCGCCCAGGTCCAAGCCGCTCCGGGCGGCCGTAAGGACGCCCCCCAGCACCGCGGAATTTACCGCGGCCAGGGGGATCAGCTCCCCCACCTGCGCCTCCAGCCGGGGCAGCAGGGAGAGGAGGACCTGCAGAATCCGGGCGATCAGGACGATCAGGAGCAGGAACACCAGCACCCGCAGGTACTCCAGCCCAAAGGTCCGGAGCAGCAGGAAGTCCGCCGCCCAGGTCAGCGGCGCAGAGAGCACCATCACCGCAGTGACGATGAGCCCGGCCGTTACGCTCCGGCGGAGGCCGCCGTACTGCCGCAGGAGGCTCTCCGCCCCCAGGAAGCGGGCCAGGAGCAGATTCTCCGCCAAAAGGGCCGCCAGGGCCAGGGCAATCAGCTCGGTCACGCTCACGGCTCCTTCTCCCCCTTCCCATTCCGGTTTTTCAGCCACTGGACCAGGGCGGTGAGGGCGCCCAGCACCAGGAAGCCGCCGCAGGGGGCGGCCAGCAGGACGGCCGGGTGCAGCTCCCCCCCGAACAGGGACACGCCCCAGACGCTGCCTGAGCCCAGCGCCTCCCGGACCAGGCCCAGCAGGGCCAGGGCCAGGGCGTAGCCCACCCCGGCGCCCAGGGCGTCCACCAGGGCCCGCCCCGGCTTGTTCTCCGCGTCAAAGGCCGCGGCCCGAGTCAGCAGCAGGGTATTCACCGCAATGAGCGGCAGGTAAATGCCCAGCTCTGCCGCCCGGTTGGGGGCCAGCACCTGGAACACCATTCCCACCGCCGTGGTAAAGGCGGCCACAATGGCCAGCCCCCCCACCCGCCGCACCGGCGCGGGCAGGATATTCCGGGTCAGGGAGATGACCAGAGCGGAGCACAACAGCACCAGCAGCGTACACCCGCCCATGGCCACGGCGCTCTTGAGCTCTGCGCTGGAGGCCAGGGCGCAGGTCACCCCCAGCGTCAGCACCAGGAGGGGGTTTTGGAAGAAGAGGCCCTCCGTCAGGAGCCGGGCGGCATCCCCCTTCTCCACCCGGAAGCTGCCCTTCACCCAGGCGCCGCTCCGCTTGGCGCCGGCGGACAGGCCGCCGGCCGCCCGGGCGCCTGCGCCCTTGAGCTGTTCGCCCGCCTTATCGCGAAAGTCCAGCCAACCCTTAGACGGTTCCTTCTTCACCGATGTACCCTCCTCCCGTTTCCAGATTGGCCACCGCGGCCAGGGCGGCGTTGACGCCGTCGGTCACCGCCTGGCTGGTGACCGTGGCGCCGCTGATGGCCTCCACGGCATTGTCGCCCCGCTCCACCCGGATAGTGCCCGACTTTCCCAGAAACTGGTCCAGGAACGCCGGCTCCCGGGCCTGGGCCCCCATCTCCGGGGTCTCCTGATCGGTCAGGATCCATACGCCGGTCACTGAGCCGTCCAGGTTCACGCCCACCAGCAGCTCCATGTCCCCGCCAAAACCCCGGGTGGTGACCTGGACGCAGTAGCCCAGCATCTCGCCGCCGTCAAAGGCGGCCAGCATCAGGTCGGCCCGCTCGTGGTCGAACCAGATCTCCGAGAAGGTCTCCGCCCCGGGCATGACGGCCCGGAGCTGTTCGTTCCACCGCTCCTCCTCCCCCGCCCGGACCCGGTCTCCGATGAGGGCCTGGACCAGCGCCAGGAAGAGGACCAGCACGGCGCACAGCGCCAGCAGGGCAGCGGCAGCGCGCAGCCGGGAATCCGGCTTTTGGCGCGTTTCCGCCCGGATGTTCTCGCCGCTCATGGGGCATCCTCCTCTCCCATCCGCTCCGGGCGGTGGTACTCCCGCCCCATCTGCCGCAGGCGCCGGCCCAGGCGGTCCAGCAGCCAGGCCGCGGCGTTCATAATCAGAATGGCGAAGGCCACCCCCTCCGGATAGGCACCGAAGTAGCGCAGGAACACCGTCAGGGCGCCGCAGCCCACGCCGTAGAACACCCGACCCCAGGCCGTCACCGGCGAGGTGACCGGGTCGGTGGCCATGAAGAAGGCCCCCAGCAGCAGCCCGCCGCCCATCAGCTGATAGAGCATCCACTCCAGCGGCCCGATGCCGCCCTGGGGAAACAGGAAGGTCAGCAGGGCCACCGTGCCCAGATAGCACACCGGCACGCGCCAGTCGATGACCCGGCGCAGGAGCAGATAGAGCCCCCCCAGGAGCACCAGGGCGGCCGAGACCTCCCCGATGGAGCCCCCCCGGATGCCGGTGAACATCTCTAGCAGCGTGGCCGTGGGCAGGCTCCCCTGTTGGAGGTAGGACATGGGGGTAGCCGCCGTGACCGCGTCCAGGGCCGAGAAGAGGCCCGGGTCGGTCCGGGGTGCGGCCCAGATGTTGATGAGGGCGGGGAAGGAGAACAGGAACACCCGCCCGGCCAGGGCCGGGTTCATGAAGTTCTTCCCCAGGCCGCCGTAGAGCAGCTTGACCACCACGATGGCAAAAAACGCCCCGATGACCACCACCCAGTAGGGCACGGTGACCGGCAGGATCATGGCCAGCAGCACCCCGGTGACGGCGGCGGACAGGTCGCCTATGGTCTGGCGCTGCTTCAACAGCAGGCGGTAGAGGACCTCAAAGCCCACGCAGGAGGCCACCGACACCGCCGTCACCAGGAAGGAGCGGTAGCCGAAGAAGTAAAAACCCGAGAAGAGGAGGGCCGGCAGCAGGGCGATCATCACATCGGCCATCATGCTGCGCACCCCGTCCCGCCGGACCAGGTAGGGCCCGTGGGCAGCCAGGGCCCGCCGCCTGCGCCGGGGCGCGGCGGGGGTGCTCTCCGCCTCCGCCGGGGTCTGGGCGCGGACGGTCTCCGCCGGCGCGCCGGTCTCCCTGTGTTCGCTCATTCCTCTCCCTCCCTTCTCCGCTCCCGCAGCAGCCGCTTGGCCCGCCGGATGCCGCGGGTCAGCGGCAGGTGGGCCGGGCAGACATAGGAGCAGGCTCCGCACTCAATGCAGGCCTCCACATGCTGGGCCTCCAGCTCCGCCGCCGCGCCCGCCATCTCCAGGGCCAGGAGATGGCAGGGCTCCAGTCCCATGGGACAGACCGACAGGCAGCGCCCACAGTGCAGGCACACTCCGTTCTCGTTCTGGTAGCGGGCGCACTCCGCCGCCTCCAGGGCCAGGACGGCCCCGGCCCCCCGCTCCAGGGGGAGCTCCAGGTCCAGGACGGTCCTCCCGGTCATGGGGCCGCCCAGGACCACACGGCCGGCCCGGTCCTCCCGGCCCAGAAGCCGGAGCACCTCGCCCACGGTGGTGCCCATGGGCACCTCGTAGTTGCCCGGCCGCTCCACGCCGCCGCCGGCCACAGTGAGGACGCTGCGCAGCTGGGCACGTCCGTCCCGCACCGCGTCCCACGCCGCGGCGGCCGCCGCCGGGGTGACCACCAGGCACTCCACATCCTCCGCTCCGCCCCCGGCGGGCACCTCCCGCCCGGTCACCCACTCGGCCAGCATCCGGTCATCGCCCAGCGGGTGGCGGACCCTTGGGGTCACCAGGCGGATGGGGCCGCCCCGCAGGGGCAGCTCCTTCTGCAGGGCGGCAATGGCGTCCCCCTTGTCGCCCCCCACGGCCAGGACCGCCTCCCGCAGACCCAGCACCCGCAGCATCAGCCGGAGGCCGCCCAGCACCCGGGCGCTCCGCTCCAGCAGGATGCGGTGGTCGGCCGTCACATAGGGCTCGCACTCCATGCCGTTGACCACCAGCACCTCGGCCCGGTCCACGGCCCGCCGCAGGCGGAGATAGAGGGGCTCTCCCCGGTCGGTCACCCCCGCCTCCCGCAGGCGGCGGAGGATCTCCCCCGAGGTCAGCCCCTCCGGGTCCTCCACCGGCCGGAGGAGCTCCTCCGCCGGCGCGGGGGCGCCGTGTCCGTCGCTCTCCAGCACCACTGCCTCGCCCCTGCCGCTGGGAAAGGCCCGCCGCTCGACGGCGGCCACCGTGCCGGACACGCTGGCGCGCAGGGGAATGCCCTCTCCCTCGGGCCGGGCCAGGACCTGGCCCAGCCCCACGGTGTCCCCCGGCTGCACCAGCAGCTCTGCCGCCCCGCCGCACCAGGCCAGGGGCAGCGCCACCCGGGCCGGGCCGGGCTCCAGGGGCTGGATGCCGCTGCGCCGGGTGGCCTCCTTGCGGCCGGCGGGACGTATCCCGCCGTGGAATGTGTGGAGCATGCGTTTGCCTTCCTTTCTCGTCCCCGCCGGGCAGACCCGGCGGACGGTGGGAATTCAAGTGGTGCTATTGTATCCCGATTTTGCCGAAAAGTCCAGAGCGGGGAGGGGAAAAAGGGCCGTTCCCCGTCGAATTCCGTCCTTTCCTGCAGGACCGGGAGGGGAAATTCTGCGTTTTTTGTGGGCCCCATCCGGTAAAAAATCGGAAAAATTCCTCCAACGGCAAAAGTCTGAATTGACAAATCACCTGCCGTGGATTATCATAATGAATAACATCCTCATAAAAGCTGCAAAAAGGCAATGACCGGGCAAGTACGTCTGCCGTGTAAGCGCAGAGAGGGGACGGCGCCTCCCAGGAGGCTCTGGTGTAAGTCCCCGTGAGCGGCAAGCGCGGAACATCACCCGAGAGCAGCCCCGCTGAACCGTCCCCACGCAGTAGGCGCGGCCGGCCTCCCGCCGTTATCGGGACAAGAGCGCGCGGAGGGCCTCTCTCCGCGAAGTTAGGTGGTACCACGGAGCACGGCTTCGTCCTATCGGGACGAAGCGCCGTGCTCTGTTTGTTTTCCCGGTCGTCACGCTTTTTGAGTCACAAAACCAAAGGAGGTCCTTCCGATGCGCATGAAAAGCCCCCAGATCCTGATGGAGTGCCTGCTGGAGCAGGGTGTGGACACGGTGTTCGGCTATCCCGGCGGCACCATCCTCAACATCTACGACGAGTTCGAGCTCCACGGCTATAAGGACAAGATCCGCCACATCCTGACCAGCCACGAGCAGGGCTCCTCCCACGCCGCCGACGGCTATGCCCGCTCCACCGGAAAGGTGGGGGTGTGCTTCGCCACCTCCGGTCCGGGCGCCACCAACCTGACCACCGGCATCGCCACCGCCTACTACGACTCCTCCCCCGTGGTGTTCATCACCGTCAACGTGGGGGAGAGCCTCATCGGCAAGGACTCCTTCCAGGAGGTGGACATCACCGGCATCACCATGCCCATCACCAAGTGCAACTTCCTGGTCCGCCGGGCGGAGGATCTGGCCGACGTGGTGCGGGAGGCCTTCGCCATCGCCCGCTCCGGCCGGCCCGGCCCGGTGCTCATCGACATTCTGAAGAACGTGACCTACGACGAGGCCGACTACGAGTACCTCCCGGTGGAGCTGCACCACACCAGCGGCCGCCTGGCCGAGCTGCTCCGCCGCTCCTCCCATGACCTGAAGACCCCGGAGCCCGACTTCAGCGACATCGACAAGCTGCTGGCCATGATCGAACAGGCGGAAAAGCCCCTGGTCCTGGTGGGCGGCGGCGTCATCCGCTCCAAGGGCGCGGTGCCCGAGTTTCGGAAGTTCTTTGAGAAGCTGGGCGCCCCGGTGGCCTCCACCATCATGGGCGGCGGCGCCTGCCCGGGCAGCCATCCCCTCTTCACCGGCATGATCGGCATGCACGGCTCCCACGCCTCCAACTACGCGGTGGACGCGTGCGACCTGCTCATCGCCATCGGCTGCCGCTTCTCCGACCGGGTGGCCACCGACCCCAACACCTTTGCCCGCAACGCCAAGATCGTCCAGATCGACATCGACCGGGCGGAGATCGACAAGAACGTCAAGACCGACCACCACATCATCGGGGACGCCCGGCGGGTGCTGGAGCTCATCAACCGGAGCCTCCCCGCCCACGACTACCCGGAGTGGAAGGAGTGGGTCTTCTCCCACAAGGAGGTCCCCCTGAAAAAGGACAACATCCTCCACGCCCACGAGGTGCTGGAGTCCATCCAGGCCGCCGCTCCCGGGGCCATCGTGGCCACCGACGTGGGCCAGCACCAGATGTGGGCCGCCCAGTACTACCACTTCGACCGGCCCGGCCAGCTCATCACCTCCGGCGGCTTCGGCACCATGGGCTTCGGCCTGGGGGCCGCCATGGGGGCCAAGGCGGGCAACCCGGACCAGACCGTGTTCCTGTGCACCGGGGACGGCTGCTTCCGCATGAACTGCCACGAGCTGTCCACCGCGGAGCACTACGGGCTGAACGTCATCATCCTCATCTTCAACAACCACACCCTGGGCATGGTCCGCCAGTGGCAGCACCTCATCTACGGCGAGCGCTACTCCCAGACCGACCTGGACCGGGGCCCCGATTTTGTGAAGCTGGCCGAGGCCTACGGCGTCCGGGGCGCCCGCTGCGCCAGCCAGGCCGAGCTGGATGCCATTTTGAAGGAGGCCGTCCCCTCGGGCCAGACCTGGGTCATCGACTGCGCCATCGACAAGGACGCCATGGTCCACCCCATGGTCCCCGGCGGCGCCCCGTCCGACCAGTTCCTGCTGGATTAAGAAGGAGGTAGGGAACATGAAAGACAGCAGCAAGACCACCCGCCACACCCTCTCCGTCCTGGTGGAGAACACCGCGGGCGTCCTCTCCCAGGTGTCCCGCCTCTTCTCCCGGAAGGGGTACAACATCGAGTCCCTGGCCGTGGGCACCACCGACGACCCCAAGGTCTCCCGCATCACCATCGAGGTCCTGGCCGACGGCCAGAGCACCAAGCAGATCATGAACCAGCTGCGCAAGCTCTTTACCGTCTACTCGGTGCAGGAGCTGCTGCCCGAGCGGAGCATCCGTCGGGAGCTGGTCATGTTCAAGGTCAGGGCCGAGACCGCCGATGTGCGCAACGAGGTCATCCAGATCGCCAATATCTTCCGCTGCTCCATCATCGACGTGTCCATCAAGTCCCTGACCCTGGCCCTCATCGGCGACGAGGCCAAGGCCGGCGCCATGGAGAAGCTGCTGGAGGCCTTCGGCATCCTGGAGCTGGTCCGCACCGGCATGGTGGCATTGGAGCGGGGTGCCTACACCATCAGCGACGACAACAAAGAGAAAACGGAGTTCAATCTGGGCAAGAGCGTGCTGTAACAGGGCCGCCATGCCAGGGCAGCTTAGGAATCGTCCCCTGTAGGGGCGGTCTTTGACCGCCCGCGGGCGGCCGCCCAAATCTTTTCCGAAATTGTATCACAGTTATCATTCTTTTTTCCCACCGCTGTGCTATCATCACATACAAGAACCAGACACCGAAAAAAGGAGTTGTTTACCATGGCAAAGATGTACTACGAGAAGGACTGCGACCTCAACTACCTCAACGGCAAGAAGATCGCCATCATCGGCTACGGCTCCCAGGGCCATGCCCACGCCCTCAACCTGAAGGACTCCGGCTGCGACGTGTGCGTGGGCCTGCGGGAGGGCTCCAAGAGCTGGGCCGCAGCGGAGAAGGCCGGCCTCACCGTCAAGACCATCCCCGAGGCCGCCCAGTGGGGCGACATTGTGATGATGCTCATCAACGACGAGGTCCAGGCCGAGGTCTACAAGAAGGACATCGCCCCCTACATGACCGAGGGCAAGGCCCTGGCCTTTGCCCACGGCTTCAACATCCGCTACCAGCAGATCGTGCCCCCCGCCGGGGTGGACGTGTTCATGGCGGCCCCCAAGGGCCCCGGCCACACCGTCCGCTCCACCTATGTGGCGGGCAAGGGCGTGCCCTGCCTGGTGGCCGTGGAGCAGGACGCCACCGGCAAGGCCTACCAGATCGCCCTGGCCTACATCGCCGGCATCGGCGGCGCCCGGGCCGGCGTGATGGAGACCACCTTCCACGACGAGACCGAGACCGACCTGTTCGGCGAGCAGACCGTGCTGTGCGGCGGCGTGGTGGACCTGATGCGCTGCGGCTTCGAGGTGCTGGTGGAGGCCGGCTATGAGCCGGAGAACGCCTACTTCGAGTGCATCCATGAGATGAAGCTCATCATCGACCTCATCAACAAGGGCGGCGTGGCGGCCATGAACTACTCCATCTCCGAC
>DVHW01000230.1 GCA_018711785.1 Candidatus Galloscillospira excrementavium | reverse complement strand
GGGGGAGCCGGCCGCCCGCCGGGAAAGGGTGAGACCTCAGGCCTCGTAGACCACCTTGCCGCCGCAGATGGTCATGACCACCTTGGCCTGGCCGATCTCGTTGACCGGGCAGGTCATGACGTCCTTGTCGAGGATCTGGAAGTCAGCCACCTTGTTGACCTCGATGGAGCCGCGGACGTGTTCCATATGCTCCTGATAGGCCCCGTTGATGGTGTACATCCGGATGGCGTCCTCCCGCTTCATCACCAGGTCGGGGCGGGCGCAGTAGCCGTCAAAGGTGGTGCGGGTCATGCAGAACTGCATCCCCTCCCGCCAGTTCATGGAGAAGCAGGTGGAGTCGGAGCCGCCGGTCAGATTGGCGCCCAGGTCGGTATAGGCCTGGTAGTCGAAAATGGCCTCCTTGTCGGTGAGCACCGGGGTGTTCCAGCCAAAGACGATGTTGGCCGCCGTGGGCTGGATGGCAGCGCCGATGTGGTTTTTCACCATCTTGGCGCAGCACTCCTTGGTGGTGTCGTCACAGTGGATGAGGAAGTGGCGCAGGTCCTTGCCGGGGTAGAGCTGCTGGGCCTGCTCGATGGCGTCGATGCAGGTGTCCATGGAGCCGCCGCCGCAGGAGTGGATGGCGATCTGCCAGCCCATGCGGTGGAGTTCGATGATGGTGCGGGTGATCTCCTTGATCTGCTCTTCCTCGGTGCCGTCCCAGGAGGAGGCGAAGGAGCCCTCGGGACGGATGCCGGGGCGCTGCCAGGTGGGGCCGCCCAGGTCCACGAAGAACTTGATGGCATCGGCCTTGACCCAGTTGCGGTCCTTGAACTCAGGCAGTTTTACCCGGTCGGTGCCGCGGATGATGGCGTCGTAATTGGCGGCGCCGGTGATGGCGGAGAACACGTTCACGCTGACCCGGGCGGTGAGCTCGCCCTTCTCGGCCATTTTCTCGTAGATGTCGATGACCCGGCTGCCCCAGGTGCCCCGGAACAGGTGGTCGCCGCCCTCGCCCAGGATGTCCTCGTGGCTGGTGATGCCGTTCTCGTTCAGCGCCCGCTGGACCCGGCGGATGCAGTCCTCCAGCTCGGCGTCGGTGAGGATGGGGCAGTGGGCCATCAGCAGGTTCTGAGCGCCCCACTCGATGAAGCGGCCGGTGAGCTCGCCGTCGGCGTCCCGCTCGATGGTGCCGATGCTGTGGGGGATGTCAGGGTAGTTGCGGTCGATGCCCGCGATCTCCATAGCCTTGGAGTTGGCCACCATGTTGTGCAGGGAGAAGTCGGTGAGGACGATGGGCACCGAGGTGGATACCGCGTCCAGGTCCTGCTTGAGCAGGGGCCGGCCCTCGGCGGCCAGCTCTTTGATATTGGCATCCACGTGTCCGCAGCCAAAGACCCACTCGCCGGGGCCGGCCTTCGCCACTGCCTGGCGGATCTTGTCCTGAATGACCTGCAGGGAGTTGTAGGCCGGACCGTTGAAATCCAGGAAGGAGGGGGACATGGTGAAGCCGGTGTGGCAGGCGTGCATGTGGGAGTCATTGGCGGCGGGGAGGACCAGCTTTCCGCCCGCGTCGATGACCTTGGTGTCCGGGCCGATGTGGGCTTCCATCTCGGCGGTGGTGCCCCGGTCGATGATGAAGCCGTTGCGGCAGGCTACGGCCTCCACATAGTTGAAATTCTTGTCTACCGTCGCGATTTTGCCGTTCTTGATGACCAGATCTGCCTTTACCATAGTGATGCACCTCCATATTTTTACGTGGGCGGAGCGGCGGCCCCGCGCTTCCACGGCTGAGTGACCAGGAAATCCAGGAACAGGATATGAGCAAAGCGGGAGAAAAAGCACCCCTCTGGGGCACCGGAGCGGGGCGACAGGCGGCCTCCCTCCTCCGGACGCTGGAAAACACCGTTTTTTACATTTCGGCAGGAGGGAGAGCGGGTAAAATGAAAGAGAAGTGTCCCCATTATCCCGGTAGATCTCTAACATGATTGTATCGCAGAGGAGCGGCCCGCGGTACTATCACCGGTGATAGTCTGAGGTGATAGTTTTTCCGCGGCGGAGGGTTTGAGAGAGGAGCGCCGTATGGACAGCCTTGGTACGCCCATCCTGAAACGGCCCAGGATCGACCGACTGCTGGAGCGGATTTTTGTCTACCCGCTGACGGTGGTCCGGGCCCCCATGGGCTTCGGCAAGACCACCGCAGTGCGGGAGTACGTTCAGGCCAGAGGGGTGGAGCCCATCTGGCTGTCTCTCATGGGCTCAGAGGGGTCCCTGGAGTTCTGCTGGGACCGCCTGTGCGCCCGGGTGCGAAAGCGGGACCGCCCCCTGGCGGACCGGCTGCTCCACTTGGGCTTTCCCAAGGACCCGCCCCAGATGGGCCGTATCCTGGACCTGGTGGCCGAGCCGGTGGGGGACGAGGGCGTGGTGCTGGTGGTGGACGACTATGACCTGATCGACGTCCCCGAGGCGGCGCAGCTCATTACCCTGCTGGCCGGGGAGCAGCTCCCCGGCTTCCACCTGGTGCTCCTGTGCCGGGAGACCTCGGCCCTTCCGGTAGCCGAGCTGGAGCAGAAGCGGCTGTGCTGGGTGCTGGGCCAGGAGGAGCTCCAGTTCCGGCGGGAGGAGATCCGGGACTACTTCGCGCTGATGGGAAAGCACGCCTCACCAGAGACCCTGGCCCAGGTGGACCAGTGGACCGGGGGCTGGATCACCGGGATCTACCTGCTCCTGCGGGGGCTGCGGGAGGGGTATCCCATCGGCCCCCAGGGGGACATCGACCGTCTGCTGGAGGCGGGTATCTATGCCGGATACGACCAGGAGACCCGGAGCTTCCTGCAAAAGCTCTCCTTTTTGGACCTGTTCACACCGGAGCAGGCCTCCTATGTGCTGGGGGACCCCTGGGCGGGCGGGCGCATCGTGGCGCTGATGCGGGGCAATGCCTTCCTCTCGTACAGCCGCTCAGACGGGGCCTACCAGATGACGAAGCTGTTCCGCAGCTTTCTCCGGGAAAAGGCGGAGCAGGACGGTGTGGACCCGGCCCCCATCTGGCGGAGGATGGGGCGGTGGTTCCTGGAGCGGGATAAGCGGACTCTGGCCTATGATTACCTGTTGCGGGCGGACGATATCGAGACCATCCTGGAGGATCTGGACCGGGACGAAGAGCAGGACATCCACTATGGACAATTCCTCCAGACCGAGCGGATCTTCGCCCAGCTTCCGGAAGAGGACAGCTTCCGCTACCCCATCGCGTTCCTGAGATATCTCCGGGTCAAGGCCCTCTCCGCGCCGCCGGAGGGCAAGGCACGGCTGGCGGCAGCGCTGGGAGAGCTGGAGCGCTATGTAGAGGAGAGCGGCATCCCGGAGCCCCGCCGCTCCCGTATCCTGGGGGAGATCCACAATGACTGGGTCATTGTATCCTTCAACGACCCGGTGGAGATGGTGGCCCATGCCCAGCAGGCGGTGGACCACTTTCAGGGCCGCTACTCCAATGTCATCTCGGCCAGGACGGAGTTCACCTACGGGGCCCTCAGCCTGCTCTATTGCTACTACCGTACGCCGGGCCAGCTGCGGCAGACCGCAGAGTACATCTCCACCCACTTTCATGTGCTGGCCCGGGCAGTAGAGGGCTGCGGCGCGGGGAGCGAGCCCCTGGCTATGGCGGAGTATGACCTGGAGACCGGGAACTGGGAGGGGGCCTCTCTCAATGCGCAGAAGGCCCTCCACCAGGCCCGCATCTACCGCCAGACCTGTGTGGAGCTGTGTGCCCTTCTGGCCCTCCAGCGCCTGGCTCTGGTGCGAGGGGACCTGGACGGCTGCGACAAGCTGCTCTCAGAGGCCGCCATCGCGGTGAGCCGGGACGACAGCAGCGTCCTCACCACCACGCTGGAGCTCTGCGCCGCCTATATCGGCTGTTGTATGGGCATACCGGAGGCGGTGCCGGACTGGCTGCGGAATGGCGACACCGCGCCGGGGAATTTTTTCTTCCAGGGCATGGGCTTCAACGAGCTCATTACCGCCCGGGCGGCCATGCTGGCGGGGGATTATATTCGCACGGAAGTGCTCTGCGAGGAGGCGGCCCGGGGGCTGGAGAGCGGCCGGTATCTGATGGGCCGTATCCACTGTCACATCTACGCCGCCGTGGCGAAACAGAAGCTCTACGGTATGACTGCGGGCCGGCAGGAGCTGGAGCGCGCTCTGGACATCGCCGCTGCGGACCAGGTGCTCCTCCCCTTTGCTGAGCTTGGGTATCATGTGCTGCCTCTTCTGCGGGAGGTGGAGCGGAAGGGGACCTATCCGGCCAGGTATTTAGGCCGGCTCATCCAGGAGTGTGAGCAATACGAGCGCAACCGCTCCACCCTCCAGCCGCGCCAGATCAGCCTGAGCGAGCGGGAGGGAGAAGTGCTGCATATGCTGGACGAGGGCCTCAAGCACGAGGAAATCGCCGAACGCCTGTTCATTTCGGTGCCTACGGTGCGCTACCATGTGAAGAATATCTATGGAAAGCTGGAGGTCAACAATAAGCTTGCTGCGCTTCAGAAGGGCAAAAGCCTGGGCCTGCTGTGAGGGGATGGAAGCTCTGATCGGGGCCGCCTGAGGCACTGCTTGGACGAAGCTTTGAAAAACAGAAAACCGCAAAACAGAACTGATATAGTCCTTTTTTGCGGTTTTCTGTTTGATTTTTATGTTTTTTGTGGAGATTCAATTTGCGCAGCAAGAAGCCCGCTGGGGGGCAAAAAACTTGACCTTAGGGGAACGGGAGGAGTATAATAAAAACGAAAGAACAGGCCGGCCGCCCGTGCGGCACAGAACACGATGTGGGGAGGTTTTTCTATGAGCAGCGCTGTGATCACCATTGGCCGGGAATACGGTTCCGGCGGACGCCTCATCGCCCAGCGGGTGGCGGAGCAGCTGAAGATCCCCTTCTACGACAAGGAGATCATCTCCGGCGTGGCCAAGAAGACCGGTCTGGCGGAGAGCTTCATCCGGGAGGCGGAGCGCCACCATACCCGCAGCTTTATCTATGATCTGTACTACTCCACCCAGAACCTGTCCATCTCCGACCAGGTGTTTATCGCCGAGGCGGGCATTATCAAGGAGAAGGCCGCCAAGGGCGGCTGCGTCATTGTGGGGCGCTGCGCCGACTATGTCCTGCGGGATTGCAAGCGCCTGCTGCGGGTCTTTGTCCATGCACCTCTGGACCAGCGTCTGCGCCGGGTCAGGGAGGAATATGGCGTCCAGGATAAGGATCTGGAGGACTACGTGGCCAAGCTGGATAAGAAGCGGGCCTCTTATTATAACTTTTTCACGGACCGGCGCTGGGGTGACACCCACAACTATGATTTGTGCATAAACAGTTCTATGGGCCTGGATACGGCGGCTGATATCATCTGCCATACGGCCCGAAATCGGGAGGAGCACAAGGACGCCTGACCGGAGGTCAGACAAAGGAACAAAAGCAGCAGGGGGCGGACCGATTTTGCGGTCCGCCCCCTGTCTGAGCTTCGGACGGGTAGCTGGAGGAGAGCCTCCGAGCTTCGGAGGAGGGAGCTGACCTGTGCCCGTATATATCAGTGGGCGGAAGAAAGGAAGAGAAGGTCCGCTTCCCTTTGGCAAAACGGGGCATACTGTTCGGGAGGTGAGCATATATGGAGCGGCTGGTCTGCCTTCTGGTGGGGTATTGCTTCGGCCTGTTTTTGACTGCGGAGCTGGTGGCGCGGTTCCGGACCGGCCGCGGCGCGGCAGAACTGGGAAGTGGAAACCCGGGCATGGCGAACATTGCAGGGAGCCTAGGCGCAGCCTGGGGAGCCCTGGTCTTGCTGGGGGACGTGGGCAAGACGGCGGCAGCCTGCCTGCTGGCCCGCTTTGTCCTGTTCCCGGAGCTGGGTGCGCTGGCCACGCTCTATGCAGGTCTGGGAACCGCTCTGGGACACAACTTTCCCCTGTGGAGGAGGTTCCGCGGTGGAAAGGGAGTGGCAGTGACCTGCACGTTTCTGGTCCTGGCCCAGCCGCTGTGGGGAATCGCAAGCGATTTGCTGGGGCTGTTGGTGGTGGTGCTCACCGGGTATCTGCCTCTGGGGGCGGCGGTCATCCCGGTCGCCTTTATTCCGGCTGCGTTTATCACGCTGGGCCCGGAGGCGGGAGCCTTGGCCGGCGCGGCCGCCCTGCTGATGCTTTTCCGGCACCGGCGGGGCCTGTTGCGCGTCTTTCGGAGACAGGAGCCGCGGAGAGGGAGATGTGGCCAAAGAAAAATTTGAATTGGCACTTTACAAACCGGAAAAAGATTGCTATAATAACTAAGCGCCTTTGAGAAAGAGAGGCTGCATGCGCCCGTAGTTCAATTGGATAGAGCGTCAGATTCCGGTTCTGAATGTTGGGGGTTCGAGTCCC
>DVHW01000229.1 GCA_018711785.1 Candidatus Galloscillospira excrementavium | reverse complement strand
GGCCGTCTTATCTGCATCCGCTGGTTTCAGCGGGCGGGAATGGTGAGCTCCTGGCCCACGTAGATCAGGTTGGGGTCCCGGATGACATCCCGGTTGGCCTCGTAGATCTCGCTCCAGTAGACGCCGCCGCCCAGGGTCCTGCTGGCGATGGACCACAGGGAGTCGCCGACCGCCACCACATAGGTGGTCTCCCCGGCAGGCTCCTCGGGCTCCGTGGGCTCCTCCACGGGGGTCTCCGGCTCGCCGGTGGTCTCGCTGACGACGGTGATGCGGCCGGCGGGCTGGGCATAGCCGGTGACCACGCCGCCCTCGAAGGACTGGACGTAGTTGGCCAGGACCATGTAGTCCTCCATCACATAGTCCAGCACGTTGACCGCGCCGTCAAACATGGCGAAGCCGTCGCCCAGGTCCCGCAGGGTGTAGTTGTAGCCGGCCAGGTTGTACTCGGCGTTCAGGTCCAGGGGCTCATACTCCCCGGTCTGGTTATTGAGCACCTGCACGTCCCGCACCCGGTACTCCCCGGTGGGGCCGCCGGTCCACACCCCCACCTCGTCCTGCTGGACCGTGGAGGGGACGGCGGTGTTGATGGTGTACTTCAGGCCGGAGACCTGGAGGAAGCCGCCGCTCTCGGCGGGGGTGTCCTTGGCGCCCCACTCCAGGGCGTCCAGAATCTGCTGGCCGGTGACGGTGATGAGGCAGGCCACGTTGCCGAAGGTGTGGATCTCCTTGCAGGTCAGGTAGGAGATGTCCCCGGTGATGGCCTCGTTGCGGATGCCGCCGCCATTCATGATGGCCACGTCCACATCCAGGTCCATGTTGTCAAAGAGGTAGTAGAGGGCGTCGGCGGCGAAGTCGCCGGTGTTGGTCTCCTGGCTGCGGACCTGGCGGGTGCCGTCGGCGGCGTAGTTGTCCAGGGTGTCGGCGGTGGAGCCGATGACCTGGCCCAGCTGGGCGTCGATCTCGGCGATCCAGGCGTCCTCAATGGCCTTCACGGCGGGGTCGGGGGTCACGTCGGCCAGGTCGTCGCCGGTGAGGAGCTCGGTGGTGATGGTGCCGTCGGCAGAGATGGTCATCTGACCCATGGCGTTCAGGTAGGAGCCGGTCTGGGTCAGCACCACGGTGTCCCCGGCCTCGTCGGCCACCTGGCGCATCTCCACGGTGGAGTGGGAGTGGCCGTCAATAAAGGCATCCAGGCCGGTGGTATTGGCGATGACCTCCTCGCTGGTCCAGGGGGAGGAGGAGGGGTCGTCCCCCAGGTGGCCCAGGGCGACAACGTAGTCGGCCTCCTGGGAAGCGGCGTCAATGGCGGCCTGCACCGCGTCGTAGAGGGCGGAGCCGTCGCTGCCGCCGGCGATGCCGTAGATGTAGTTGCCGTTCCCGTCCTGGAAGTAGGAGGGGGTGGACTTGGTGAAGGACTCGGGTGTAGTGATGCCGATAAAGGCGATGGACACGCCGTTCACCTCAAGGACCTCGTAGCTCTCCAGCACGTTCTCCCCCCGCACGCCGCTCTCCTCGTGGTAGAAATTGCAGGAGACATAGGGGAAGTCGGCGGAGGCGATGACCTCCAGGGTGCGGTCCATGCCGTAGTCGAACTCGTGGTTGCCCAGGGTGGCCAGGTCATACCCCGCGGCGTTCATCAGCTCCACGATGGTCGCGCCGTCGTCCATGGAGCCGTAGGCGGTGCCCTGGATGTGGTCGCCGGCTTCCACCAGCAGGACGTTCTCCAGGGTGTCCCGGTAGCCCGCCACCTTGGAGTAGGTCAGGCCGTTCTCGTTGCCCTCGCCCACATTGTTGTCGATATAGGTGTGGACGTCGTTGGTGTAGAGCACCACCACGTCGCCCGCGTTCTCTTCCGCCGCCAGCGCCGGCGCGGCCAGTGAAACGGCCAATGCCAGACTCAGCAGCAGGGAGAGCAGCTTTTTTGTACCCTTCATGAGGTTTCCACCTTTCCATTTTGAAATCAGATTGCTTTGGGCACCTATTATCCTAGCAGAGCGGTCTGGCAGCTACAAGTCGTGTTGGAAAAATTTTGTTTTTGTTCCGGAAAAGCTCGTGTAAAATTTCTGCAAAGCGGGCCGGAGGGGAAACTCCTCCGGCCCGCTCATACCTGTTATTTTGTGGCCCAGTTCCCGGTGGCCTCGGCGGTGAGGTAGGCGTTGATAAACCCGTCCAGGTCCCCGTCCATGACGGCGCCCACATTGCTGGTCTCGTAGCCGGTGCGGGTGTCCTTCACCAGCTGGTAGGGCATAAAGACATAGGAGCGGATCTGGCTGCCCCACTCGATCTTCATCTGCACGCCCTTCAGGTCGGAGATCTTCTCGGCGTGCTCCTGCATCTTCAGCTCCACCAGCCGGGCCCGGAGCATCCGCATACAGGTGTCCCGGTTCTGGAACTGGCTGCGCTCGGTCTGGCAGGAGACCACGATGCCGGTGGGGATGTGGATGAGGCGCACGGCAGAGGAGGTCTTGTTGATGTGCTGGCCGCCGGCGCCGGAGGAGCGGTAGACCTGCATCTCGATGTCCTCGGGCCGGATGTCCACCTCCACGTCGTCGGGCAGGTCGGGCATGACCTCCAGGGCGGCGAAGGAGGTCTGGCGGCGGGCGTTGGCGTCAAAGGGGGAGACCCGCACCAGCCGGTGGACGCCGTGCTCCCCCCGGAGGAAGCCGTAGGCGTTCTCCCCCTCGATCATGATGGTGGCGCTCTTGATGCCCGCCTCGTCCCCGTCCAGGTAGTCCAGGATCTTATAGGTGTAGCCGTGGCGCTCGGCCCAGCGGGTATACATGCGGTAGAGCATCTGGGCCCAGTCCTGGGCCTCGGTGCCGCCGGCGCCGGCGTGGAAGGTGAGGATGGCGCTGTTGCCGTCGTACTCCCCGGTGAGCAGGGTGGCCAGCTTGGCCTCGGCCATCTCCTCCTCCAGCTTGGCGTAGCCCTCCTCCACCTCGGCCACCAGGCTCGCGTCCTCCTCCTCGTTGCCCATCTCGCACAGGGTCATCAGGTCCTCCCACTGGCTCAGGCGCTTTTTCTGCCCGTCGATCTTGTGGTGGAGCTGCTTGATCCGCTGCTGGACCTTCTGGGCCTTGGCCAGGTTGTCCCAGAACCCGTCGGAGGCGCTCTCCGACTCCAGCATGTCCAGCTCCCGCTCCGCCGCCTCCAGACCCAGGGCCTTCCCCAGCTCGTCCAGGCCGGGGCGGAGGTTGTTCAGCTTTACTTTATACTCGTCAAACTCAAGCATGTTCGGTCCTCATTTCGCATCTGTCCGTTGTCCGGGATATGTCTCCCGGCTTGTTTTATCACAGTTTATTTAGTATATCATACCCAGATGCAAAATGGTACCCCTTTTCTGTTGCATATCCGTGCTCCACCTCTGCCGTCTGTTTCGGAACCGGATACCCCCAAAGCTGTGCGCTCCTGACTTGATTCTGGTTTCGTGGCATTATCTTCTC
>DVHW01000228.1 GCA_018711785.1 Candidatus Galloscillospira excrementavium | reverse complement strand
TGCTCCGTCTGCAGGTCGCAGCCCCACTCCACCTTGTAGTCGAACTTGTCGTTGTTCTTCTTCAGGAGCTCCACCGCCTCGGTGTAGCTCACCCGGCCGAAGTCGGAGGTGGCCACATGCTCCAGCCGCTCCTTCAGGCCCTTGTCCACAAAGGAGTTGAAGAAGGCGATCTCGTCGGGGCATTTTTCCATGACCGTGGTGATGATATACTTGATCATGGCCTCGGCCACGTCCATGTCCCCCTTCAGGTCACAGAAGGCCATCTCCGGCTCGATCATCCAGAACTCGGCGGCATGGCGCTGGGTGTTGGAGTTCTCCGCCCGGAAGGTGGGGCCGAAGGTGTACACGTCACCAAAGGCCATGGCGAAATTCTCGGCGTTGAGCTGGCCGGAGACCGTGAGGCTGGCCTTCTTGCCGAAGAAGTCCTTGGTGTAGTCCACCGAGCCGTCAGGGTTCTTGGGCACGTTCTGGAGGTCCAGAGTGGTCACCTGGAACATCTCCCCCGCGCCCTCGCAGTCGCTGGCGGTGATAATGGGGGTCTGGACATACACAAAGCCCCGGTCCTGGAAGAAGGTATGGATGGCGTGGGCCGCCACGCTGCGCACCCGGAAGGCGGCGGAGAACAGGTTCGTCCTGGGCCGCAGGTGCTGGATGGTGCGCAGGTACTCCACGGTGTGCCGCTTTTTCTGGAGCGGGTAGTCGGGGGTAGAGGTCCCTTCCACGGCGGCGGAGGCGGCCTTGACCTCCAGTGGCTGCTTGGCCTCCGGCGTCAGCACCACCGTGCCGGTGACGGTGAGGGAGGCCCCCACGTTCTGGCCGGCGATCTCCTTATAGTTGTCCAGGACATTGGCGTCCAGGACGATTTGAAGATTTTTGAAGCAGGAGCCGTCGTTGAGCTCGACAAAGCCGAAGGTTTTCATGTCCCGGATGGTGCGGGCCCAGCCGCAGACAGTGACCTCCCGCCCGCCGAAGTGCTCCTGATCGGCGAAAATCTGAGAAATGGTCGTGCGTTCCAAAGCGAATCCTCCTTGATCCTTTGCAGTTACCTTTAAGTATAGCCGTTCTTCTTAGAATTTGCAACCACTCCGGGCAGATTGGCGGAGAAAAAAGCCGCCCCGGGTGGTGAAGTCCGGGGCGGCCTGCGCTCAGATCGGAGCAGGGTGGGCTGCATGCCGTGAAATTGCCCAGACCGCCCAGGCGGCCAGGCATCCCAGCACCGGCGCCGCGCACCACCAGCCCGCCAGGAACCACGCCATGGCGTGCCACTCGGCTGAGGCCACAAGCAACAGCCCGGTGAGGAGCAGCAGGACAGCGGGCAGGAGAATGCGCCACCGCGCCTTGGCGGTCCGGCACAGGAGCAGCTCCAGAAGGAACATGGGGATGAAGTGGGCGTACAGCAGCAGAAGCTGGTGCCATGGGGGAATATCCAGCGGGAGATCCCAAAAGGCCGTGATCAGCACCACAGCGTAGGCGGCAAAGGTAATCAGGGTGAGCGCCAATAAGACCGCATTTCCTTTTCCGCTGATGGGCGCCATAACAATCTCTCCTTTGATAAAAGCGGTCAGTACATGGGGATAAAGAACAGCCAGGGTGCAGTGATCACGGCCATAGTCAGGGCGATGCGGCGCTTCTCCCGGTTGGAGAGGCCGATGCATCTGTGCATGGCCCGCAGGTCAAAGGCGAAGATGCACACCCCCGCCAATCCTACGGCGATAAGGGTCCACAGAAAGGCCGCCGGATGGGCAGAGGGATTGTGGCTGATGTGGCCCACCGTGTTCTCCCACCCTCTGCCGAGGGGGAGGTAGAGAAGCCACCCCAGCACCATCCAGAGCACCCCCACCGCATCGGCGGCGAAGCCCAGGAGCCAGAACCGCCACCACAGCTTTTTCATCACCGCGCCCTTCTCCCGGCATCTCAGGGCCAGCAGGCAGAGAAAGAGCACCAGGCAGTCGATGATGAGATTTCCGGGGATCACAATGAGCCACACCTGGGGGAAGATCCACAGCAGCCAGATGGGCAGGAGGATATTATGGAGCCGAACCGTCTGTTTCATGTGTTTTCTCCTTCCCCGAGCCTCCCGCCCGCTCAGCGCAGGCCGGCGGGCGCGGCCAGAAACCAGTCCAGTATGCCGTTTGCTACCCAGTCTGTCCAGAAGGGCGGGTCCACCGGCAGGAGCAGCAGCCCCACCGACGCCAGGCCCCCCAGCGCCAGGGCGTCCGCCGCCAGGAACCCGGCGGCCCACCGCGCCCCCCGCCGGGCGCCCAGCGCGCCGCACACCAGGGAGGCCCCGAAGCCCACCGCCGCCGCTCCCCACAGGGCCAGCCAGCCCGGAAGGGCGATGACCAGCCCCAGCACGGGGAGATACCAGGCCAGGGACCAGACCAGCTTGGAGAGGACGATCAGGGCCGCCCCGCCGCCGCACAGGGCGGCGGACACGATGGCGAGGCACCGCCCGTCCCGGGCATATGGGTCCGCTCTCATCTCACAGCGCCTCCTTCCGGCCCCTCCGCACCGCCGCCCCGGCGGCATTGCCCAGCAGGGCGGAGCAGAGGGCAATGGGGATCATCACCCCGTCGGCCACGTTGGAGGTCAGCTTTGCCAGCAGCACAAAGCCCAGGGCAAACAGGGCGCAGGCCAGGGGGTACACCGGGCAGAAGCCCTGCCGCCGGCCCAGGGACAGCCCAGAGAAGACCCCCCCCACCGGCAGGGCCAGGCCGGCGTAGACGGCGGTGGCCAGGGGGATGGGGCTGTCGAGGAACCACCGCAGGGCCAGGGGCAGGAGCAGGCACATCAGGGCGGCGAAGGGGAGGTAGGGCAGGGTCTCCCGCCACCTCAGGGGGGAGGGCCCCGGGGCGAGGCCCAGCTTGGCCCGGATGGCGGAGAGCTCGGCGTACCACCCCACCCAGCGGCCCAGCCAGATCAGCAGGTACACCACCGCCAGCAG
>DVHW01000227.1 GCA_018711785.1 Candidatus Galloscillospira excrementavium | reverse complement strand
GGATACAAGATATTGGGTATGCCAACGAAGACGGAGCGAAACCACCGTGCACCACGTTTCTGTGATTTACATAATGAAGTTTACATAAATATTTGGCATAATAAACAAAAATCGATTTTTTTCTGTGAATTCCTTGCCAGGCCGGTTTTGTCGGCGTATAGTATGAGGTACCTGATTTGGAGTTGAGGCATGAGATGGAGCAGAAATTGGGCTTGATCGGCGCCGGCAACATGGCCGGCGCCATTTTGGACGGCGTACTGGGAAGCGGTCTCATCCCGGCGGAGCACCTCGCGGTGTCCGACCCGGACGGGGCCAAGCGGGAGCGGTACCGGCTCCGGGGCGTGTTTACGTCGGCGGAGAACCGGGCGGTGGCGGAGCGGTCCGACATCATCCTGCTGGCCGTCAAACCCCAGGTGCTCTCCGGCGTGCTGCCGGAGCTGGCCGCCTGCGCGGCGGGGAAGTGCGTGGTGTCCATCGCGCCCGGCTTCTCGGTCTCCTATCTGAAGGAGAGCCTGCCCGGATGCTATATTATCCGCGCCATGCCCAACACCCCCCTCCAGGTGGGGAGGGGCGTCACGGCGCTGGCGGAGGCGCCCGAGGTCCCGGAGCCGCTGTTCCGGGCGGTGGAGGCCATTTTCTCCGCCGCCGGGGCGGTGACCGTGGTGCCGGAGCAGCAGATGAACGCCGTCACCGCCCTGACCAGCTCCTCGCCGGCCTACTTCTTCCGCATGGCGGACGCCATGGAAAAGGGCGCCGCGGCGCTGGGCATGGAGCCCGGGGAGGCCCTGCGGCTGGCCGCCCTGACCATGGAGGGTGCGGCCCGGGTGCTGCTGGAGTCGGGAAAGACGGCGGAGGAGCTGACGCGGCAGGTCTGCTCCCCCGGCGGGACCACCCTGGCCGCCCTGACCGCCTTTGACGAATTCCGCTTTGACGAGATGATCCGCCTGGCCATGGAACGCTGCGCCAGGCGGGCGGAGGAACTGGGGAAGTAGGGCTTCTAATTCACGGCCCGTCCGCATACACTGTCACGGAGGTGATGGAGTATGCGCAGGACGGTGGCGGGAATCTGGGATGTGCCGGCCGACGGCGCGGCGCCCGCTCTGATCGTCCTGGCGGCCAGCTTTTTTCTGGGCGCCGCCGCGGGCTGTATTCTGGCCTCCCGGGTGGACGGCAACGCGCTGGAGGGCCTGGGGAGCTATATCTCGGCCTTTTTGGCGGTCTCCGGCGCGGGGGAGGTCACGGCGCCGGCCCTGCTGCCCCTGCTGTGGGAGACCCTGCGCTGGCCGCTGATCACAGCCGTGCTGGGCTTTACCGCCCTGGGGCTGCTGGGCATCCCGATTCTGTTTGCGGTGCGGGGGTTCCTGCTCTCCTTTGCGGCAGCCTCCTTTGTCAAGGTCCTGGGCGGGACAGGGGGACTGCTGGCGTTTCTCCTGTTTGGGATCTCCGGCATGGTGTCGGTACCCGCCCTCTTTGTCCTGGGGGTGCAGGGCTTCAACGCCTCCCGCTGCCTGGCCGGAAGGGCCCTGGGGGAGGGGAAGAGCCGCTCCCCCTACGGCAGGAAGTATTTTCTGCGCTGCGGGATGTGCGCCGCGGCGTTCCTGGTGTGTGTTGTGCTGGAGTACGTGGCGGTCTCTCCGCTGGTGGCGGGGGTGGCCGGCGCGCTCTCGGGCTGAGTTTGGTGCGTGCAGGAAGGTGTTGAGGTTGGATTTGGTGAAAGGGTATGAGCACTATCTGACGACAGAGAAAAAGGCCTCGGCCAATACCCTCAGCTCCTATCTGCGGGACGTGGGGCAGTACATCCACTGGCTGGAGGGGGAGGGCCTGCCCCCGGAGATGGCGGTGCAGGAGGACGCGGAGCGATATGTGAAGTACCTCAGCGGCAAGGGCAAGTCGGTGGCCACGGTCACCCGGAGCCTGGCCTCCCTGAAATCCTTTTACACCTACCTGATGGGGGAGGGCCTGGTGGCGGTCAACCCGGCCCGGGGCATCACCCCGGCCAAGGTGGAGCGGAAGCTGCCCAGATCCTTTCCAATAAGGAAGTGGACCTCTTTCTGGAGCAGCCCGACCCCTCGGACGCCAAGGGCTGCCGGGACAAGGCCATGCTGGAGCTGCTCTACGCCACCGGCATCCGGGTCAGCGAGCTGATTGGGCTGGATCTGGACCACGTCAATCTGAGCGTGGGCTTCATCCGCTGCTCCAGCCGGAACAAGGAGCGGATCATCCCCATCTACCCGGCGGCGGTCCGGGCGCTGGCCGACTACATCGACCACGTCCGGCCCCAGATGATAGAGCACCCGGACGAGCGAGCCCTCTTTGTCAACATGAGCGGCGAGCGGATGAGCCGCCAGGGCTTTTGGAAGATCATCAAGCACTACCAGGAGAAGGCGGGCATCCAGAAGGACATCACTCCCCACACCCTGCGCCACTCCTTCGCGGCCCATCTGCTGGAGAACGGGGCCGACCTGCGCTCCATCCAGGAGATGCTGGGCCACGCCGACATCTCCTCCACCCAGATTTACGCCCAGCTGGTGAACCAGAAGCTGAAGGACGTTTACACAAAGGCCCATCCCAGGGCATAAAATGGACCAGAAGCGGCCCGCAGGGCCGGTTTTATCCTCCTTCAAACATGGCCCTCCCGGAGCAAATGCTCCGGGAGGGCCATGTTTCTTGCTGGCTGGGGATTAGTCGGGCGGGAGGCGGCGCAGCGTGTCCAGCAGCGCGGCGGAAAAGGCCTCCGGCCGGTCCAGAAAGGGGAGGTGCCCCGCGTGTTCAACGGTGAGGAACTGCTTGCGGGGCGCGGCGATGGCTTCAAAATACTGCCGGGCGAGGACGCGGGGCGTGGTCCAGTCCTCCGCGCCGGAGACCAGGATGACGGGGACCTCAAAGCGGAGACAGCAGCGGGACAGGGAGGCGTCCTCCTCCAGCAGCGCCTCAAAAAGCGGGCGGTTCACCCGCACGGATGTCTGGAACTCCAGCAGCCACCGCAGGTCGGCCCAGGTCATATAGGGGGAGAAAATGGTGAGGGGGAGAAGCCGTCCCCCGCCCTGGCCGGGCAGGTACCGCTCCGTGCTCCGCCGGAGGGCCAGAAGAGCCCTGGCCTCCTCCGGCCCAAAGGTCCGCAGGCCCTGTACCTTTGCGAGCCGGGCTTCGATGCGCCTGGCGTCCCTTTTGTGCCCCGCGGCCCGGGCCCGCCGGGCGGCCTCCCGGGCGGAGGCCGCCTCCGAGCCCTTGAAGTCCACCATCTGGCTGATGGAAATTAAGGCGGACATCTTTTCCGGGTGCCGGGCGGCATAGCGGGCGCCGAGGTAGGTCCCCCAGGAGTGGCCCAGCAGGAGGAGCTTTTTTGCCCCGAAGGCCTGGCGGAGGCAGTCTATCAGCGCGTCCAGGTCGGAGAGGAGAAGCTCCAGGGCAGGCGGCTCGGCGCCCGGATTCCGGTAGTAGGTGTTGCCGCAGCCCCGCTGGTCCCAGTGGACCACCGTGTACTCCCGCTCCAGAGTCCCCTGCCAGCCGTAGGAGTAGTATGCCATGTTCCGCCCGGGGCCGCCGTGGAGCACCAGGAGCACCGGGTTGGAGCGGTCCCGGCCGCGGATGCACACATACTGCTCCGCCCCGTTGATGGAGACATACCCCGCCGTCTGGATGCCGGAAGGGGAGCGGATGTCATATTTCCGCCGAAAGAGCGCCTGGACCGCCAGGAGGAGCAGCGCGGCCGATGCGGCCGCGGCGAGGAGGACGGTCAGTACGAGTCCCATGCCGCCCCCTCCTCCAGCGCCTCCAGAAGCTGCTCCACAAATCTCCGCTGGAGCCGGATGAGGGCGACCATGTGCTCGATGGTGATGCGCGAGACAGGGGGGACCTCCTCTCCCTCCGCCGCGTTTTGAGCCTGCCCCCGGGCCAGGGCGCCGGCCTCCTCCTCCAGGCGCGTGCGCTGTTCCCGTAGCGCCTGCCGGGCCTCCTCGCGGGGAAGCCGGTCCAGCAGGGAGAGGGCGCTGTACAGCGCGGTAGGATAGGGGGTGGCGGGCGCGCGCAGGGTCTGGAGGAGCAGGTCGTGGAGCTGCGCCCGGCCCCGGTCCGTGATTTGATAGACTGCCCGCTGCCGGTGTCCGGTCCGGGTCACGTCCGCCAGGGAGATACAGCCCTCCCGCTCCAGTTTGTTCAGCGCGTGGTAGATGGAGCCGGGCAGGACGCCGCCCCACCGCTCGGCGTCCGCGCGGTTCACCATCTGCTGGATGTCGTATCCCGACATGGGGCGGCCGTCCAATAGGCCCAGTACGAGCAGCTTTGTCATAGAAGCACCTCCACATATTCAATATTGAGT
>DVHW01000226.1 GCA_018711785.1 Candidatus Galloscillospira excrementavium | reverse complement strand
TTGAGGGGCTCCGGGCTGCCAAAGTGGAGCATCTGGATGATGTCGTGCCGGATCTCCTGGGAGCCCGGATCGGTCCGATACCCCAGCAGCTCCATCATCCGGGCGGCAAAGACCGCCGTCTTGACCGCCTGGGCGGTGGTATGGGGGGCAAGGAAAAGTCCTTGATAGAGGCTGCGGCTGCTGCCCAAGGTGCAGCCGCACTCCTTCCCAATGCCCGGCGCGGTGAGCCGCATGGCGGCCGCCTCCACCAGGTCCCGCCGCCCGGCCACATAACCTCCCGTGGGGGCCAGACCGCCGCCCGGGTTCTTGATGAGGGAGCCCACCACCAGGTCTGCCCCCACCTGAGTGGGCTCCCTGGTCTCCACAAACTCGCCGTAGCAGTTGTCCACCAAGATGGCGGCATGAGGGTTGGCGCTGCGGATCACCTGGCAGATAGCCCCGATCTCGTCCACCGACAGGGAAGCCCGGGTGGAGTAGCCCCGGGACCGCTGGATGAGCACAGCCTTCACCCTGGGGTCCCTTGCCGCCGCCGCGATGCCCGGCAGGTCGGGCCGGTTGTCCGCCGTCACGTCCACCTGGCGGTAGCCCACCCCGTAGTCCTTCAGCGAGCCGGGGCCCTTATCCACCACGCCAATGACGCCCAGCAGCGTGTCGTAGGGTGCGCCCACGGCGGAGACCAGGATGTCCCCCGCCTTCAGGGCGCCGAACAAGGCCGCAGTGATGGCGTGCGTCCCGTTGACAAACTGGACCCGCACCAGGGCGTCCTCTGCGCCGAAAAGCTCGGCGTAGATCTCGTCCAGCTTGTCCCGCCCCAGGTCGTTGTATCCGTAGCCGGTGGTGCCGGCAAAATAGCTCTCCGCAACCCGGTGTGCCTGGAAGGCCGCGAGCACCTTCTGGGTGTTCTCCTCCGCAATGGCATCGATACGGGCAAACTGCTCCTGGATGTCCTTCTGTGCCTGGTCTGCCAGCTCACACACCCGGCCGCTTATCTGTAAAGGCATTTTATTTCACAGTCCTTTTGTTGTGTTCTCGTCCGCTTACTCCAGCTCCGCCTGGGCAAAGGCCGCCGCTAGCGCGGCGCAGGCCTCCACGTCCCGCCGGTCCACCATCTCCACCGGGGCGTGGACATAGCGGCAGGGCACGGAGATCCCGCCGGTGTAGACGCCGCCGCGGCTGGCGTGAATGGCCCCCGCATCGGTGCCGCCCGCCCGGATCACGTCCCGCTGGGCAGGGATACCGCTGGCCCTGGCCAGCTCGTCCAGCCTCTGTACCATCTGGGGGTGGCAGATGACCGAGCTGTCCATGACCTTGATGGCCGCGCCGCCGCCCAGCACGCTGCTGCTGGTGTGCTTGCTGCCGCACTCGTCGGCCGCCGGGGTCACGTCCATCACCACGCCGTACTTGGGCTCCACCTGATAGGTTGCGGGCTTGGCCCCCCGCAGGCCCAGCTCCTCCTGGACGGTAAAGATGAACCACAGGTCGTTTCTGCGCTCCCCCAGCCGCTCCAGGGCCATCAGGAGCGCCACACAGGAGATGCGGTTGTCCAGATAGGGGGAGACTATCCGCTCCCCGGCGGCAAAGGCCGGCGCGTCAAAGACCGCGGTGTCCCCCACCCGGACCATGGTCTCGGCCTCCGAGCGGTCCCGGGCGCCGATGTCGATGCACAGGTCGTCCAGGGTCATCTCCTTCACGTCGGTGCCGCAATCCAAAACCACAGCGCCCTTCACGCCGTTTTTGAACCGCACCGGGGCGTACAGGCAGCTGGCGGCCCGCAGTCCGCCCACCTTTCCAAAGCGCAGGAAGCCCTTGTCGTCGATATGGGTGACGATGAAGCCGATGGAGTCCATGTGGGCGGCGAACATCACCCGGGGACCGCTCCCCTTTCTGTGGACAAAGAGATTGCCCAGGGTGTCCCGGGTGATCTCATCGGCAAAGGGCCGGGCCAGCTCGGCGATCTTATCCGCGATCTCTCCCTCGTCCCCGGCAGGGCCGTGACAGCAGTTAAGCGTCTGAAGAGTGGTCAGAATATCCATTTAATTTTCCTCCTGTTCCGCGATCGCCCGGATGAAGAGCCGGGCCAGCTGAAGCATGGGTTCAAAGTCCCGGATGCAGGCCACGCTGGCCGGGGCGTGGAGATACCGCACGGGAGCCGACATCACAAGGGTGCGCACACCGGCCTTGCTGCGCTGGATGGTTGAGGCGTCATTTCCGCCGGAGATATAGTGCTTGGTCTGCCAGGGGATGTGGTGTTCCTCCGCCAGGGCCCGCATCCGCTCAAACAGGCTCCGGTCAGCCACCGAGCCACCATCCATGAAGGGGATCACAGGGCCCTCCCCGATGGCGCACACCCGGCGGTGTCCGTCCACCCCCGCCAAGTCGGCCGCAGTGGTGGTCTCCAGGACCAGGGCGATCTCCGGCGTCACCGAGAAGGCCGCGCCGAAGGCGCCCCGGCACCCCACCTCCTCCTGGACGGTAAAGGCGAAGGTGCAGTCCATGGGCAGCTCCTCTTTCAGCAGCTCCAGCATCACAGCGCAGCCCACCCGGTCGTCCAGGGCCTTGGCCTTGATGCGCCCGTCCCCAAACTCCACGATGTCACTGCCAAAGGCCGCGCAGTCCCCCAGGCGGACCAGCGCCTGGGCGGATTCCCTGTCCCGGGCTCCGATGTCGATATAGAGGTCCTCCACCTTGGGGGTGCGCTTCTCCTCCTCCTCGCTGACCAGATGATAGGCCTTGAGGCCGATGATGCCGGGAATCTTCTTCCGGCCCACGCTCACCTGCTTCCCAATCAGCACACGGCGGTCGATGCCGCCCACGCAGGAGAACTTGAGGTAGCCGTCGTCGGTGATGGCGCGGACAATCAGGCCAACCTCGTCCATGTGGGCGGCCAGCAGAAGCTTGTTCCCCGTGGCCTTCCTGCCCTTTTTGAACACGATAAGGCTGCCCATGGCGTCCACCCGCATCTCGTCGGCGTAGGGGGCCGCCTGCTCCTTGATCCAGGCGCGGACCTCCTCCTCCCAGCTGGATACGCCGTCCAGCGCGCACAGGGCCTTGATGGTCTTAATCAGCATAGGGTCTCCGCCTCCTCCCCCAGGTTTTCCGCAAAGGCCGCCAGCAGGCGGGCCACATACTCCACATCGTCCAGATCCAGCACCTCGATGGGGGTGTGCATATACTTCAGGGGCAGGGAGACCACCGAGGTGGCGATCCCCTCCCGGACGATCTGCATATGCCAGCCGTTGGTGCCCGTGTGGCCGGCCATGACCTCCCCCTGCCAGGGGATGGCGTTCTCCTCCGCCTTGGCGATCATGCGCTCGGTTATCCAGGTGGTCATGTTGGGGCCGATGCCGATGGCAGGCCCCTTCCCCAGCTCGCAGGAGCGGTCCTTGGGGCCGTCCGGCGTCCGGCCGTGGGTCACGTCCACCGCCACGCACCAGTCGGGGGCCACGGCATAGGCACCCACCACGGCGCCGGTGCCAGCCACCTCCTCCCGGGTGCTGCCCATGATGTAGAGGTCCACGTCCAGCTTCTTGTCCTTGAGGAGCTCCGCCGCCCGCAGGAGGGTGACGAAGCAGGAGCGGTCGTCCATGGACTTGCCGCACACCTCCTTCTCCCCCAGCGGGAAACAGCTGCCCCGGTAGGAGATAGGGGTGCCGATGGGGATGGCTTTCTCCGCCTGCTCCTGGCTCATCCCGATGTCAATGTACAGCTCGCTGATGGGGATGGACTTGTCCGCCTCCCCCTCCTTAAGCACATGGGGCGGCATACAGGCCACCACGCCGAACAGGGGCGGCTCAGTGAGGATGGTCAGCTCCCGGTCGGGCAGCATCCGGGGATCTACCCCGCCGATGCTGCGGAAGCGGAGAAATCCATCCTCGATCCCGGTGACCATCAGGCCGATCTCATCCAGGTGGGCGTCCAGCAGCAGCTTTTTGGCGTTCTCCCGGCCGCAGCGGCGCACGCCGATCACATTGCCCAGCCGGTCGATCCACACCTCGTCCATCAGCGGCTCCAGCAGCTCCCTGGCCGCCTGGGCCGCCGGCCCCTCGAAGCCGGAGGGCGAGGTCTGGCCGGAGAGGAGCTCCAATGCCTTGCGAATATCCAACATCATGTTCCCTCTTTTCTCTCCCCGGTCAAAGGCCGCGGATGATGGTCTTGAACGCGTTGCCGCGCTCCATGAAGTTTTTGAACTTGTCAAAGGAGGCACAGGCCGGGGACAAAAGCACCACGTCCCCCTCCCGGGCCAGATTCCGGGCCGCCAGCACCGCCAGCTTGAAGTCCTCGATGACGGTGATGTCCGGCTTCCCAGGCTCGTAGCCCTCCGTCCCCTCCACGGCGGCGCGGATTTTTCCGGCGGTATCGCCTGTCAGGATTAAGTGCTTTACATGCTTTATGATCTCAGGGCCAAGGACGTCAAATGGGATGTGCTTGTCATAGCCGCCGGCGATGAGGATGACCTGCTCCGGGAAGGATCTAAGCCCCGCGATGGTCCGGGAGGGGCTGGAGGCGATGGAGTCGTTGTAGTAGCGCACGCCGTCCACCGTCCGCACCAGCTCGATGCGGTGCTCCACCCCTTGGAAGGTCCCGGCAAAGGAGCGGATCACCTCGTCGGGCACCAGAGCGTCCACGGCGGCGATGGCCGCCATGTAGTTCTCCACGTTGTGCTCCCCCGGCAGCAGGATGCCGGAGAGGGGCAGCACCTCCCGCATGCCCGCCTCATTGGCGCACCAGATGGCCCCGTCCTTCACATAGACTCCCTGCTCCAGCACCTCCCGGCGGCTGAATAGGGTCACCCGGCCGGGGGCCGTGGCGGAGAGGGCCTGTGTGATCTCATTGTCCGCGTTGAACACCGCCAGGCCGTCCTTCCCCTGGTGGGAGAAGATGTTCTCTTTGGCCGCGATATACTCCCCCATGGACTTGTGTACATCCAGGTGATTGGGGGCCAGATTGGTGACCACCGCGATCTCCGGGCTCAGGTCCATGGTCATCAGCTGGAAGGAGGAGAGCTCCAGCACGGCGATGTCCTCCGGCTCCATGCCGCTCACGTCCGGGAGCAGGGGTTTTCCGATGTTTCCCCCCACGTAGACGTGGTAACCCGCCCGCCGGAGCAGCTCTGAGATAATGGTGGTGGTGGTGGTCTTGCCGTCGCTCCCCGTCACGCCGATACGCCTGCAGGGGCAGACCTGGAAGAACACCTCCATCTCAGAGGTGACCACGCTCCCCCTGGCCTTGGCGGCCTCCAGCTCCGGCACGTCGGGCCGCAGGCCGGGCGTGCGGAAGATGACGTCATGGTCCAGGTGTTTCAGGTAGTCCTCCCCCAGGTAGAGTCTGGCGCCCAGGCTCTCCAGCTCCTCCGCCACGCCGCCCAGGTCCTCCTGGGAGCGTTTATCGCAGGCGGTCACCTTGATGCCGGAGCGCAGCAGCATCTTAATCAGCGGCGTATTGGAAACTCCGATGCCAATGACGGCCACGCGCTTCCCCTTCAGCCCCGCCAAATACTCCTGTATGGTCATCGTCAGATTTCTCCTTTCTGCGAGAGAAATGGCACATTAGCATATTATACCGGATTGCCCGGCAAATTTCAATCGAATCCGCAGGATTCCCGCTTGGGCGACAGGATGGGATTTGACTTTCCCGGCGAAATCGGTTACAATACCTCCCGCAAGTAAGCTGGACAGCCGCGGACCAGGGCCCAACGGCCCCGGTCTGAGGAAAGTCCGGGCTCCACAGGGCAAGGATAACGGGTAACACCCGCCGGGGGCGACCCTAGGAAAAGGGCAACAGAGATAGACCGCTCCGGCGGCGCAGGCCGCCGGAGTAAGGGTGGAAAGGCGGAGGCAAGAGCCCGCCCGATGACGTGGAAGCGCTCATCGCTGTAACCTCTATCCGGAGCAACGCCGTGGAAACGCATTCGGCCGGCCCGGCCGCGTTGAGGAGGCGGCTTGAGCGCACCGGCAACGGTGCGCCTAGATAGATGGCTGTCTTAAAGGACAGAACCCGGCTTACAGGCTTACTTGCACCAGAGACACGCGCCGCGAGGGGGAGCTTTCGCGGCGCGCCTTCTTTTTTCCGGTCAAATCTCCAAAATCCTACTTGCATTCTGGGACAAGATAGGGTATACTAACCCATATCTTAAGATAAATTGGAGGTTTCTCTGTTATGACTCAGATCACCAAGGATACCATCATCGGCGACATCCTGGATGTGGCCCCCCAGACCGCGCCCGTGTTCCTGTCCATCGGCATGCACTGCCTGGGCTGCCCCTCTTCCCGGGGCGAGACCGTGGAGCAGGCCTGCATGGTCCACGGCGTGGATGTGGACGAGCTGCTGGCCAAGGTCAACGCCATGATCCCCGCCGCGCAGTAAGACGAAAACAGACGCAGAAGCGAGGGCGGCCCTGCTGCCCTCGCTTCTGCTGTTGAGGTGAAGGAAAACCATGTCCTCCATAACGCTCTCCCCCCGCCTGCTCTCGGTGGGGCGGCTGGTCCCCCCCGGCTGCCGCTATGCCGACGTGGGCACCGACCACGCCTATCTGCCGGTCTGGCTGCTCCAGAACGGCGTGGTGTCCCGGGCCATCGCCTCCGACGTGCGGGAGGGGCCCCTGGCCCGGGCCAGACAGACCGCCGCGCGCTACGGTCTGACTGGTCAGATCTCATTCCGCCTGTGCGACGGGCTCTCCGGTATCGCCCCTGAGGAGGTCGACACGGTCTCCATCGCGGGCATGGGGGGCGAGACCATCGCGGACATTCTCTCCGCCGCCCCCTGGAGCGGACAGGGGGACCGGCGGTGGCTCCTCCAGCCCATGAGCGCGGCGGAGGACCTGCGCGCCTGGCTCTACGGGCACGGCTTTCACATCGAATCAGAACACCTGGCCCAGGAGGGGCGCACTCTCTATGTGACCATGCTGGCCCGGCCCGGCGGGGCGGCGCCCCTCTCCCCCGGCGAGCTCTGGGCCGGGCGCCAGTGGGAGGGCATGGAGGCGCCCCTCCGGGGGGCCTATCTGGACAAGCTCCTGCTCCGGGCCTCCCGGGCTCGGGACGGTGCCCGTGCCTCCGGCCGGGCAGAGGACCTGGCCCGTGCCCGGACTTTTGACGACATCTACCACAGTCTGACGGAACTGAAAAAGGAGTGGGACACATGGCAACGGTAAAGGACGTATATGAGGCGCTGGACACGCTGGCCTCCTTCCGCCTGCAGATGGAGTTTGACAACGCGGGCTTCCTGGTGGGACACGGGGCGCAGGAGGTGACGCGCATCCTGGTCTCTCTGGACATCACCGAGGAGGTGGTGGCCGAGGCGGCCGAGAAGAAAGTTCAGCTCATTGTAGCCCACCACCCGGTCATCTTCCACCCGGTGCGGAGCCTCACCGACGGCGACCCCACAGGCCGCATCCTGCTGGCGCTGACCGAGGGGCGCATCGCCGCTATCTGTGCCCACACCAATCTGGATGTGGCCCGGGGCGGGGTCAACGACGCGCTGGCCAAGCGGCTGGAGCTGCGGGACACCGCCATTTTCCAGCGCACGGGCGGGGACGGAGAGGATTCCACTTACGGCCTGGGCCGCATCGGCACCGCCTCCGGGGAGCACACCGCCTCCCTCCCCCGGTTTGCCGAATTTGTCAAGCGGGCCCTGGGGGCAAACGGCGTGCGCTATGTGGACGCCGGCCGGCCGGTCCGCCGGGTGGCGGTGGGCGGCGGCGCCTGCGGGGATCTGGTGGCGCAGGCGGCCGCGGCGGGCTGTGACACCTTTGTCACTTCCGACGTGAAATACAACCAGTTCCTGGATGCCAAGGCCCTGGGCCTGAATCTGGTGGACGCCGGCCATTTTCCCACGGAGAACGTGGTCTGTCCGGTGCTGGCCGCCTGGCTCTCCGGCCGGTTCCCCGGCGTGGCTGTCGCCCGGTCGGAATGCCACAGCGAGGTCTTTTCCTATCTCTGAGCGGGCACCAGGGGTTGAAAAGCGCCTTTTTTTGTGATAAACTAGGCCAGATGAATTTTCAGGAGAGGAAGACTGTACCATGTCCGGACATTCCAAGTGGCACAACATACAGAAAACCAAGGGCGCGGCCGACGCCAAGCGCTCCCAGATCTTTACCAAGATCGCCCGCGAGATGATCGTGGCGGTCAAGACCGGCGGCAGCGGCGACCCCAATAACAACTCCCGCCTGGCCACCGTCATCGCCAAGGCCAAGGCGGCCAATATGCCCAACGACAACATCAAGCGCACCATCGACAAGGCGCTGGGCTCGGGCAACAGCGACGACTACGAGAGCATCACCTACGAGGGGTACGGCCCCTCCGGCGTGGCCGTGATCGTGGAGGCCCTCACGGATAACCGCAACCGCACCGCCCCCGAGGTCCGCCACCTGCTGGACAAGTTCGGCAAGGGTCTGGGCGCCACCGGTTGCGTGTCCTGGTGCTTTGACCAGAAGGGCGTCATCGTCATCGAGCGGGACGACCTGGACGAGGACACCGTGATGATGGACGCTCTGGACTGCGGCGCGTCCGACATGGAGGCCAGCGAGGATGCCTTTGAGATCTATACCGAGCCCTCCGCCTTCGGCGAGGTGCTCGCCAAGCTGGAGGAAAAGGGCTATGTGTTCCTCTCCGCCAAGGTGGAGATGGTCCCCCAGAACTATGTGAAGCTGGAGAGCGAAGAGGACATTAAGAACATGGAGAAGCTCATCGACAGCCTGGAGGACAACGACGACGTGCAGAACGTGTGGCACAACTGGGACCAGGATTAAGCGATTTGACCCATTGGGGCGGGGCCGGACGGCTTTCCGCCCCTTTTCGTTCCTAAATACAGCAAAACAAAACGGCACCCCATCTGGGGTGCCGTTTTTGCGTGCATACAGATTAGCCCTGCTGCTCGCGCATCTTGGCGAAGCACTCGCTGCAG
>DVHW01000225.1 GCA_018711785.1 Candidatus Galloscillospira excrementavium | reverse complement strand
TCTATGGATAACGGTTCCATGACATCTGACCGGAAGTCAAGCGGAAGGTCTGACCATCAGGCTATCCAAATCAGTATAGCAGATTTGCTCGGCAAGCACCTTCTGATCCCGGAAAGCGTCGTAAATATTTTTGATCCGCTGCCAAACTCGCTCGTCGAAGTAAATATCACCTCTCCGGCTGACCTCGTTCTCCACATAGCTGCGCAGGTCGGTGTAGAACAGGTCCGTGACATCGTAGCAGACATACTGTCCGTCCTCGTAGACCTTATATTCTTCCAGCTCTCCGAACGTGAGCAGCTGGCCGTGGATGAAGGCGTAGTCCTGGGGACTCTCAATGTCGTTGATGTCGTACATCACGAAGTAGAGCAGAGAAAGGTTTGTACCCTCTGCAGTTTCAAGGTCGTCCTCACGCTGGGGCACTATGACATCGAGCGAAATGACCCGGTCCTCCTCTCTAGCACCCACTGGGAAACCATAGGAGTCCACTTTGGGCCACCACTCCATGATCAGACTGTGCTGGAGCTCCTCAGGCACCTCCGGGTCATAGATCACGCCGGGAATGTCTCCGTTGATCGACAGACAGGGGCGTGCCGGATAGACAACCTGGCCGTCCAGCTGGGACAGAAGCTCCTGACAGGCCGCCAGGTATTCCTGCTGTATCGCTCCCGGGTCATCGCTCTCAAAATAGGGCCGCAGGGTCTCCTCCACCCGGGCGGCCAGGGCCTGGTCCGCCTGGGAGAGCGCCGTGGTATCGGGCTCCTCTGCCGGGTTCTGGACTGGCTCGGCGAAAAACACTGTGCACATCCAGTCCTGCCCGAAGAGAAAGTTGTTGTTCGTCAGGACAAAATAGTAGTGGTCGTCCGTCAGCGGCTCCTCCAGCGCCGCCACGTCGTAGGCCCGGGAGAGGTCGATGGTCATGGTGCCGCTCTCGTGGGGGCCGAACTCCGTGCCGGTGAAGGAAATGTCCGACGAGAGGGGCTCCACCTCCTCCGCGGTGGACCAGCGCATCAGCCTCAGCTGGGACTGGAAGCGGAGGACCTTGTCCGACCGGTTCTCCACCTGGATGGTGACCAGGCCGTCCCCCTCGTAGGCGGCGGAGAGACTCAGCTCGTCCCCGGCCAGGGAGGAAAAGAGGCCCGCGGAAAAGGCCGTCGCGGTCAAAAGGCACACCAGGGCGGCCGCCAAAACCACCGCCAGGCGCACGGGGCGGCGGATGGCCCGCGGGCGCAGAGCGACGCCGGTGCGCGCCTCAAAAATGCGCTCGATGTTCTGTCTGTGTTCCCGGTTCAAGGATTCCATAACTGCCTCCTGTTCCTGTATTTATGCTGCATTGATTCACTGTGCGGCCGCCTCCCGCAGCTTCCGCTTGGTGCGGTAGAGGTGGTTTCCCACCTGCTTTACCGTCAGGTCCAGCGCCAGGGCGATCTCCCTGGGCTTCTGGTCGTAGTAGTACCGCCGCAGCAGGATCTCCCGGTCCGGCTCCCCCAGCGCGTCGATGGCGGCCAGGAGCACGCGGACGGTCTCCTGCCGGACAATGCCGTCCACCAGGCCCATCTGGTCGGTCAGCACCGCCTCCTCCAGGGAGACCGCGCTGCGCCTTGCGATCTCCCGGCAGCGGTCCAGCGCCCGGCTCCGGGTAACCAGGGCCAGCCAGGTCTTGAGCCGGCCCCGCCGGGGGTCGAATTTCTCCGGGTGCTCCCACAGGGTGATGAAGGCGTCGGCCACGCACTCCTCAGCGTCCTGCTCCGAGCCGATGTTCCGCAGCACCGCGCCGGCCACCGACCAGAGCAGCCTGGAGTAGGCCCGGATGACCCGGGCGATGGCGGCCTCGTCGCGGTTCTTGATCGCTTCTAGGACGGATTCCTCATTCAAAGGCAAAGGCTTCACCTCTTGTCCACAAATTAACCGGTCATATATAGTACGGCGGAAGCGGGAAAAAGACTTCCTCATCACAAAAATTTTTACACAGGACGGCGCTTTCCCCCTGCTAATGGCGTTTTCCGGGCCTGTATTTTAAAAAGGAAAAGCCGGGGCTGAATTCAGCCCCGGCCAATGTCCCGGTTCGCATAGGCGTTCAGGTCGGGTCCCGCCCGCCTGCCTGATACATACTCGTAATAGCCCTGGCAGCCGATCATGGCGGCGTTGTCCCCGCACAGGGCCAGCTCCGGCAGGAAGAGCCGCTTCCCCTCCCCGGCGCAGGCGCGCTCCAGGTCGGCGCGGATGCGGCTGTTGGCCGCCACGCCGCCGGCCACGGCGATCTTGTCCCGGCCCAGCCGCCGGGCTGCCTCCATGGTCCGGGGCACCAGGGTGCGGCTCACTGCCGCAGCGAAGGAGGCGGCCAGGGAGGGCAGGTCCAGCGCCTCCCCCTTCTGCCCGGCGTTGTGGATGAGGTTGATGGCCGCCGTCTTGAGGCCGGAGAAGGACATGTCCAGGGGCGCGTCGTGGACGTGGACCGCCGGGAAGGGGTACTTCTCATCGTCCCCGCCCTGGCTCAGCCGGTCCATGGGGGCCCCGCCGGGGTAGCCGATGCCAAGCACCCGGGCCACCTTGTCAAAGCACTCCCCAGCCGCGTCATCCCGGGTGGCGCCCACCACCGCCATGTCGGTGTAGTCCCGCACGTCCACGATGGCGGTGGTGCCGCCGGAAACGCACAGGCACAGGAAGGGGGGAGACAGGTCTGGGTGGGTGATGTAGTTTGCCGCGATGTGGCCCCGGACATGGTGGACCGGAACCAGGGGCACGTCCAGAGCGAAGGCCGCCGCCTTGGCGAAGTTGACCCCCACCAGCACCGCGCCGATGAGGCCGGGGGCGTAGGTCACGGCCACGGCGTCGATGTCCGCCTTGCCCACTCCCGCCTCCCGGAGGGCCCGGTCGGCCAGGGGGGCGATGGCCTCGATGTGCTTGCGGGAGGCGATCTCGGGCACCACGCCGCCGTACAGCGCGTGCATGTCCGCCTGAGAGGCGATGGCGTCGGAGAGGACGGTGCGGCCGTCCCGCACCACCGCCACAGCGGTCTCGTCGCAGGAGGACTCGATGGCCAGGATGTTCACAGGTGCATCAGCTCTTTTCCTTCTTTAGTTGCGGGTATGGGATCTCCACCAGCTTGCCCGGCAGGCGGAGGGCCCGGGCATAGTGCCGCCGGTGGGCGGCGATGGCCTCCCGGGCGGTCAGGCGGCCGGAGCCCAGGCAGTCGTAGGTCACGCCAAAGAGCCGCGCCCGGTACCCCAGGTCCCGGAACCCGGCCCGGCGGTAGAAGTCCAGCCGCCGCCGGCGCAGGGCGTTCTCCCCCTCCCCCGCCGACGGCTCCTCCGCCTCGGCCTCCACCAGCAGGCCGGGGAAGGCGCGGTAGTGGTCCAAGAGCATCCCCAGCAGCTCGCTGCCCAGCCCCCGCCCCCGGCCGCCCCGGCAGATTGCCAGGTAGTCCAGCAGGGCGCACTCCCCCTCCCCGTCCCGCCAGAGGAAGGCGTACCCCAGCAGCGCCTCTCCCTGAAAGAGGCCCAGGGTGTCGTAGCACCCGGCGGCCGCCGCGGACTCGATGGCCCCCAGGGGCTTGCGCTCCGCGGCCGGGAAGTCGGCGCGCAGGTGCTCCCGGTAGACCGTCCGCAGCTCCCCCCGGTCCAGCGGGCGGAGGATACGGTCAGGCACGGGGCTCCTCCGGGCGGAATTCCAGGGTCATAAGGATGGCGTCCTCGTGCTCGGCGGCGTAGTAGTTCTTCCGGCGGCCCACCTGGGTGAAGCCGTGCTTCAGGTAGAGGGCGATGGCCGCCTGGTTGGACGCCCGCACCTCCAGGGTGAGGAAGGCCAGGTGGGCCCGGCCGAAGCGGACAAAGGCGTCCACCAGGGCGTCGGCCACCCCCATGCGGCGGTACTTCCCCTTCACCGCCACCTTGTCGATGGAGCCCTCATCCAGCACCACGGTGAGCCCGGCGTAGCCCAGGGCGGTGCCGTCCTCCGCCACCGCCAGGATATAGCTGGCGCTGTCGTTGTAGAGCTCCTGGGCCAGCATGTCCGCCGACCAAGGCTGGGCGAAGCACTCCCGCTCGATGGCCTCCACATCGGCCACGTTGGAGCGGTCCATGGGGACCAGTTTGAAGTTCATGGGTTTCTCTCTCCTTGTCTCGATTCAGCCCTTGGCCTCGGCCCAGCTCTTCCCCGCGCCGGCCGCCGCCTCCAGGGGCACGGAGAGCCGGGCCACCCCCTCCATCTCCCGGGTGAGGATGGCCTTGACGGTCTCTGCCTCCCCCTCGGAGCACTCCACGATGAGCTCGTCGTGGACCTGGAGCACCAGCCGGGCGGAGAGCCCGGCGGCAGCCAGGGCGTCCCGCACGTGGATCATGGCCAGCTTGATGAGGTCGGCGGCAGTGCCCTGTATGGGCATATTGAGGGCCACCCGCTCCCCGAAGGAGCGGAGGTTGAAGTTGGAGGACTTGAGCTCGGGCAGGGCCCGGCGGCGGCCGAAGAGGGTGGACACATACCCGTCCCGCTTGGCCTGCTCCACGATGTCCACCATATAGGCGTGGACGCTGGAGTACTTCTCAAAATACCGCTCCATATACTCCTTGGCCTCGGCGGTGGTGACCCCGATGTCCTGGGCCAGGGAGAAGGGGGAGATGCCGTAGACGATGCCGAAGTTCACCGCCTTGGCCCGGCGGCGCATCTCGTGGGTCACCTGCTCCGGCGGCACGCCGAAGACCTGGGAGGCGGTGACGGTGTGGATGTCCTCCCCAGAGCGGAAGGCGGCGATCATGTGCTCGTCCCCCGCGATGTGGGCCAGCAGGCGCAGCTCGATCTGGGAGTAGTCGGCGTCCACCAGCACGCAGCCCGGGGCGGGGACG
>DVHW01000224.1 GCA_018711785.1 Candidatus Galloscillospira excrementavium | reverse complement strand
AATCTCTCCTGTCTGTTTCACCAATTTTCCGCAAAATGTTACCGCAGTTTTCCAAATTTTAATTGACATGACAATACAATATGTTATAATGATGTCAGTTTCTAGGACATCGAGGAAAACATGGAAACGAGTGCGAACAGAAGGGAGAAAGAATATGAAATCAACGGGAATTGTGCGTAAGGTGGATGAGCTGGGGCGCATCGTGCTGCCGATCGAGCTGCGCCGCACCCTGGACATCGCGGAGAAGGACTCCCTGGAGATCTATGTGGACGGCCCCACCATTGTGTTGAAGAAGTATCAGCCGGCCTGTATTTTTTGCGACGACGCCCGGGATGTGATCAACTTCAAGGGCAAGAACGTCTGCCCGAACTGCATCAAGGAGCTTGCCGGCAAGTAAGGGCCGGAACAAGGATACAGCAGAAGGAAAGCGCCAGATGGGTCAAGCCCATTTGGCGCTTTTTGCCGCCCTGTCCGCAGGCGGGCCCCACGGGAGGAGAGAAGTAATACGGAATCGGAATTATACGAAACGTAATGAAATGTTTTACATTAATTCACAGAAAAGGGATGAGAAAAGACAGACGCCAGAGGCCGTTCACCCCTCCAGGGCCCGCTGGTAGAGCTCCTTGCGGGACAGGCCGGTCTCCCCGGCCACCTGCCGGGCTGCGTCCCGGAGGGAGAGCCCCTCCGCCCGCAGAGCCCGCACCCGTGCGGCCCCCTCCTCCAGGGTCATGGGTGCCTCCTCCGGGGCGGCGGCGCCCGCCAACACCAGGACGAATTCCCCCCTGGGGGGCTCGGCGGCATAGTGCTCCGCGGCCTCGCCCAATGTGGTGCGGAAGATTTCCTCGTGGAGCTTGGTCAGCTCCCGGCACAGGGCGATGGGCCGCTCCGGGCCAAAGACCTCCGCCAAATCGGCCAGGGTGGCCTGGAGCTTGTGGGGGGCCTCGTAGAAGACCATGGTGCGCCCCTCGCCCCGGAGCTGGTCCAGGTGGGCCCGGCGGTTTTTCTTGTTCATGGGCAGAAAGCCCTCAAAGGTGAAGCGCCCGGTGGGCAGGCCGGAGGCGGCCAGGGCGGTGACCAGGGCGCAGGGCCCGGGGATGGACACCACCGGGATGCCCTGGGCGGCGCAGGCGGCCACCAGCTCCTCCCCGGGGTCGGAGATGGCGGGGGTGCCCGCGTCGGTGACCAGGGCGCAGCTCTCCCCGGACAGCAGGCGCTCCAGCACGGCCTGTCCTCCCGCCGCGGTGTTGTGGCGGTAGTAGGATACCATGGGCTTTTTCAGGCCCAGGTGGTTGAGCAGCTTCAGGGTGACCCGGGTGTCCTCTGCGGCGATAAAGTCCGCCTGGGCCAGGGTGTCCGCCATCCGGCGGGAGATGTCCCCCAGGTTGCCGATGGGGGTGGGGACCAGGTAGAGGGTTCCAGACATAGCATGACCATCCTATCTTTCGTAACGTGGGGCCCTCAGCTCCCGGACGGCTCCCCCAGCCAGGGCGGGAGGACCTCCAGGCCGGGGTGGCCCTGGCGGAGGGCCTCCAACAGGGCGGCGAAGGGGGGGTGGGCCGGGCTGTGGTGGCACAGCCGCAGCCGCTTCGGCTCCAGGCCGTGGGAGCGGAGGGCAGCAAAGAGGTCGGCCAGCCGCTCCGGCCGGTGGACCAGGGCGAAGCGGCCCCCGCTGCGCAGCAGCCGCCCGGCGGCGGCGCACAGCTCGTCCAGGGTACAGCCGTGCTCCATCCGGGCGCCGCCGCCGTCACCGCCGGACCCCAGAGGGAAGTAGGGCGGGTTGGAGACCGCCAGGTCGAACTGCCCGGCGGGGAGCAGGCCGGGGGCGCGCAGGTCACCGGTCAGCACCCGGCCCTCCAGGCCGTTGCGCCGCAGGTTCTCCCGGCACAGCGCCGTTGCCGCGGCGTCGCAGTCCACGGCGGAGAGAGCCAGGGTGGGCTCCCGCCCCAGCAGGAGGAGGGAGAGCGCCCCGCTGCCGCAGCCCAGGTCACAGATCCGCCACCGGGGACGCACTGTGGCGAAGCCGCCCAGCAGCAGGCTGTCCCGCCCCAGGGGGAAGCAGTCCGGCGACTGCGCCAGCGTATAGGGACCCAGCTGCTCCAGACGCGCCATACATCAGACACCCCCTTGGAGATAGTAAAAAATGGATGCGTGTTTTTTCCTATTCACAGGCTGGAAATGTGTTATAATAAATAATGGACCTGCTTTTTGGAGCGCTGCCATGTGCTTGAGGCGGGGAGAATAGAGTATCTTCATTGTAAAGCAAAACGAATGCGGTTGCAATGCGCATTTATAGGCCTTCGCCTAAAGATGGGACCAAAACGGAGGTGAGCGCATGAATTTTGATATGCTGGGTCGTCTGCCGCCTCGAACTGTGGGACGGGTGCGGGAGTTGGAACAGCTGTGTGCCGATTACGACGGGACGGATCGAAACCTGGTGGTTGGCGAGGTAGTGAGCTGCTATCCAGATATCCCGCGCTACTACCTTGCTTGGGAGGGAAAGAAGCTGGTAGGTGCCCTGACCGCCCGGGCGGCGCGGGCGGACACAGGAATGGTGTCAGTATGTGTCCACCCGGAGTATCGGCGCAGGCGGATCATGCGCCGTCTAGCCGACTATGTGACGAATATTCTGAGCTGGAAGGGCTGCCGCCGCATCCTGTTTGCCTGTGATGCCAACAGCAGGCAGGGGAAAGCGGCCTGCCACCATTCTGGGCTGCCGTTGGACCATCAGTCCTACCTGATGCGTTACACAGGGGGTGAGGTCCCCGCCGGCGAGGCATTGCGTATTCGCCCCGGGGAGCCGGGGGATCTGCTGGAGCTGGGGCGGCTTTATGCCGCGCAGACTGGCCAGCCGGACCTCCTGTCCCGGAATATGGCGCGCTATGTACTGGACAGCAAAGGCGTGCAGTGCTATACCGCCTGGAAAGACGGAGAACTGGTAGGGGCATGCAGTGCCGGTACGGAGGGGGAGTGTATCACCCTGACCCGGCCTGTGATCGCACCGAACTGGCGGGAGCGGGATGTTGAACGGACCATTCTGAAAACAGTGTTGAATGAGGTCTCTGTCCAGTTTCAGAAGCCTGTTCTTTTGGGAATACCCCAGGAAAACCGCCAAGTCGTAGACCTCTATACCTCGAGCAACTTTACGGTACAGAGCAGACTGGACTATTACGTCTGCCAGATTGGAAAAACAGGCGTCTGAGAAGCGCAGGCTTGTATAGGGCGCACACCGCACCTGCGGCGTGCGCCCTGCCTGTTTTCAACGG
>DVHW01000026.1 GCA_018711785.1 Candidatus Galloscillospira excrementavium | reverse complement strand
GCATCCGTAAGGCAGCGAGCTGCCAACGGCTGCGTAGCTGCGCCCGCAGGCGCGAAAAAAGTAAAAATCCGTTTTTTCCGGGGACACCCTCCAGAGGGCCTTCTCTTGCCCTTACAGGGCAATTCACCTTGTGTGCCTCGGAAAAAACACTTCTCGGCCCGCAAACGTGCGAGCTGACCATCCCCCGTGGTCAGCGAGTGCGCTGCCGCGGGCCGCAGCCTTCTCGAAAAAGTGACGCGTCACTTTTTCGACAGTCTAAGAGCCCCGAAGCGCCGTCTGGCGCTCCGGGGCTCTGCATATTCTCTCAGTTCAGGCTGTCCAGCTTCTGCCGGACGGCGGCGTTCACCGCCCTGGGGTCGGCCTTGCCCTTGAGAGCCCGCATGACCTGGCCCACCAGGAAGCCGAAGGCCTTCTCCTTGCCGGAGCGGTAGTCGGCCACGCTCTTGGGGTTGGCGGCAAAGGCGGCCTCCACCGCCGCGGCCAACGCCGAGGCGTCGTTCACCTGCTCCAGGCCGTGGGCGCGGACGTACTCCTCCACGTCGCCGTCGGAGTCAAAGACCGCCTCGAACACCTTGACGGCGGTGTTCCGGTTGAGCCGCCCGGCGGCCACCATGGCGATGAGCCTGGAGAGGGTGGCGGGGGAGAGGGGCATGTCCTTTGCCTCCATGCCCCGGGCGGAGAGGGCACGGAGCACCTCCCCCATGATCCAGTTGGCCCCCTGCTTGGGGTCGGTCCCCAGGTCCACCATGGCCTCGAAGAAGTCGGCCAGGGCCTTCTGGCCGGTGATCATCCCGGCGTCGTAGGCCGGCAGGCCGTACTGGGCCTGGTAGCGCTCTACCTTGGCCCCGGCCAGCTCGGGCTGCTGGGCGCGGAGGTGGTCCAGGTACTCCTCGCTGATCTCCAGGGGCGGCAGGTCGGGCTCGGGGAAGTAGCGGTAGTCCTGGGCGTTCTCCTTGGAGCGCATGGAGAAGGTGGCGTCCTTGTTCTCGTCCCAGCGCCGGGTCTCCTGGACCACCCGCTTGCCCTCCTCGATGAGCTCGATCTGCCGCCGGGCCTCGTAGGCGATGGCCCGGGCGATGGCCTTGAAGGAGTTGAGGTTTTTCATCTCGGTGCGGGTACCCAGCTCCTCCGACCCGGCGGGGCGGACCGACAGGTTCACGTCGCACCGCAGGGAGCCCTCCTGCATCTTGCAGTCGGACACCCCCAGGTACTGGAGGGTGGAGCGCAGCTGCTCCAGGTAGGCGATGACCTCCTCGCCGCTGCGGAAGTCGGGCTCGGTGACGATCTCGATGAGGGGCACGCCGCAGCGGTTGTAGTCCGCCCGGGTCTGGTCGATCCAGGGGTCGTGGACCAGCTTGCCCGCATCCTCTTCCATGTGCAGCTCGTGGATGCGCACCGTCTTTTCCAGGCCGGACCCGGTGCGGATGTCCACCGCGCCGCTGCGGCCGATGGGGAGGTAGAGCTGGCTGATCTGGTAGGCCTTGGGCAGGTCGGGGTAGAAGTAGTTCTTCCGGTCGAACTTGCAGTGGCGGGTGATCTCGCAGTTCAGGGCCAGAGCGGCCCTCACGGCGAACTCCAGCACCTTCTCGTTGAGGACGGGGAGGGCGCCGGGCATGCCGGTGCACACGGGGCAGCAGTGGGTGTTCGCCTCCCCGCCGAAGGCGGTGGTGCAGGAGCAGAAGATTTTGGTCCTGGTGGCCAGCTCCACGTGGGTCTCCAGGCCGATGACGGTCTCCCAGGTCATTTCCCGTCCCCTCCTTTCAGGCTCGGCGAGCGAGTATGCCAGTCGGTGTCCAGCTGGTAGGCGTGGGCAGCGTTCAGTACCGCGGCGTCCCCCAGGGCGGGGCCCACCAGCTGGGCGCCGATGGGCATGCCCTGGCTGTCAAACCCGCAGGGCATGCTGAGCCCGGGCAGGCCGGCCAGGTTCACCGAGACAGTGTAGATGTCGCTCAGGTACATTTTCAGCGGGTCGCTGAGGCTCTCCCCCAGCCTGGGCGCGGTGGTGGGGGAGACCGGCAGGAGCAGCAGGTCATATTGCTCAAAGGCCCGGTCGAAGGCCTCCTTGATAACCGCCTTCACCTGAAGGGCCTTTTTGTAATAGGCGTCGTAGTACCCGGTGGAGAGGACGAAGGTGCCCAGCAGGATGCGGCGCTTGACCTCGCTGCCGAAGCCCTCGGTGCGGGTCCTGTTGTAGAGGTCGGTCAAATCCTCGTACCCCTCTGCCCGCCAGCCGTACTTCACCCCGTCGAACCGGGAGAGGTTGCTGCTGGCCTCGGCGCAGGCGATGATATAGTAGGCGGGCACCACGTACTCCATGATGGGCAGGGAGAACTCCTCAAGCTGAGCCCCCCGGCCCTTCAGCACCTGGGCGGCGGCGAGGACGGCGGCGCGGACTTCCCCGTCCAGACCCTCGCCGAAGCAGTCGGCGGGGATGCCGATCTTCTTGCCCCGCAGGTCCCCGGTGAGGGAGGCCAGGAGGGAGCCGGCGGGGACGTCCAGGCTGGTGGCGTCCCGCCGGTCCTTGCCCTGCATCAGGTCCAGCACCGCGGCGCAGTCGGCGGCGGAGCGGGCGATGGGGCCCATCTGGTCCAGGGAGGAGGCGTAGGCGATGAGGCCGTACCGGCTCACCGTGCCGTAGGTGGGCTTCATGCCGGTGACCCCGCAGTAGGCGGCGGGCTGACGGATGGACCCGCCGGTGTCGGAGCCGATGGCGTACCACACCATCCCGGCGGCCACCGCCGCCGCCGCCCCGCCGGAGGACCCGCCGGGCACCCGGGTGAGGTCCCAGGGGTTGCGCACCGGGCCGTAGAAGGAGGTCTCGGTGGTGGAGCCCATGGCGAACTCGTCCAGGTTCAGCTTGCCCAGGCTCACCGCCCCGGCGGCGGTGAGCCGCTCCACCACAGTGGCGTCGTAGGGGGGCGCGAAGTCCCCGAGGATTTTGCTGGCGCAGGTGGTGCGTACGCCCCGGGTGCAGATGTTGTCCTTGTAGGCCATGGGCACCCCCGCCAGGGGGGAGGCGGCCAGGTCCGGGGCCGGGGCGGGGTCGTCCAGGACGGTGAGAAAGGCGCGGGTCTCCCCCTGGCAGGCGTCGATGCGCGCCCGGGCGGCGGCGAGGGCCTCGGCCTGGGAGACCTCGCCGGAGCGCAGGCGCTCGCCCAGCTCCAGGGCGGTCAGTTTTGTCAGTTCCATCCTCTCCACCTCACTCCACCGTCCTGGGCACCAGGAAGGCCTCCTCGTCCGGCACCGGGGCGTTTTTCAGCAGCTCGGCGCGGTCGGCGGAGGGCTCCACCTCGTCGGAGCGCATGACGTTTTTCACCGGGAACACATGGCTCATGGGCTCCACGCCGCTGGTGTCCAGCCGGTTCAGAATGTCCATGTAGGACACGATCTGCTCCAGCTCGCCGGTCATCCGCTCCTTCTCCTCCGGGGGGAGCTTCAGCCGGGAGAGGGTGGAGATATAGTCTACCATCTCGGTCGTGATCTTCACTGGGGGTCACCCTTTCCTTGAAATTCAGGATACTGCCGCCCCTATGGGTCCAGCCGGGACAGGTCCCGGGGGAAGAGGCAGGCGTAGCGTACATTGTCCAGGTTGCAGAGCTTCATGGTCAGCCGCTCCAGGCCGATGCCCAAACCGCCGTGGGGGGCATACCGTGCTTGTGGATGGACAGGTAGCTCTCAAACTCCTCCGGGTGCATCCCCCGGGAGCGCATCTTGTCCACCTGCTCCTGCCACTGGTGGATGCGCTGGCCGCCGGTGGTGACCTCCATACCCTTGTAGAGCAGGTCGAAGGAGAGGGTGTACCGGGGGTCATCCGGGTCGTCCATGGCGTAGAAGGGCCGCTTCTTGCTGGGGTAGTGGGTGATGAACACAAAGTCGCTGCCCCACTCCTCCCTGGCGTACCGGCCGATGTTGACCTCCTCCTCCGGCTCCAGGTCGTAGGGGTCCCGGATGGGGCGGCCGTACCTCTCGGCGGCCAGGCGCTTGGCCTCGTCAAAGCGGACGCAGGGGATGTGTTCCAGCGCGGGCAGCTCCACCCCCAGAAGGGCCAGCTCCCGGCCGTACTCGGCGCCCAGCAGGCGGAAGCAGTGCTTCAGAAAGCCGGTCTCCATCTCAATGACGTCGTAGAAGCTCTCGAGATAGCCCATCTCGAAGTCCAGGGAGGTGTATTCGTTCAGGTGGCGCACCGTGTTGTGCTTCTCCGCCCGGAACACCGGGGCGGTCTCGAACACCCGCTCGTACACCCCCACCATCATCTGCTTGTAGAACTGGGGGGACTGGGCCAGGAAGGCCTTGCGGCCGAAGTAGTCCAATCGGAAGATGTTGCTGCCCCCCTCGGCGCCGGCGTGGACGATCTTGGGGGTGTGGATCTCGGTAAAGCCCTGGCTGTGGAGGTAGTCCCGGAAGGCCCGGCAGATGCCCTCCTGCACCCGGAACACCGCCCGGTGGCGCAGCTCCCGGAGCACCAGGGGCCGGAGGGAGAGCTCGGTGTCCAGGTTCAGGTTCAGCTTCCGCTTGCTCACCGGCACCGGCATAGGCTCCGCCGGCCGGGAGAGGATGTCCAGCTTCTCCAAATGGATTTCAAACCCGCCGGGGGAGCGGGGCTCGGCACACACCGTGCCGGTGAGGGAGACTGTGCACTCCTCGCACAGGCCCTCGGGCAGCTGCCCCGGGGCGGCCACGCACTGCACCGTCCCCTGGGCCATGCGCAGGGTCAGGAAGGTGATGCCTCCCATGTCCCGCAGGGCGTGGACCGCGCCGTGGAGGGTGACGGACTGGTTATTGAGTCCGCCCCCCGCCAGGTCCTGGTATTGAATTGCCGTTTTGCTTTCGCCGGTCGCGAACTTCATTTTACTCAGTCCTTTCTCCGCAAATTGAAAAAAGAAAACGTCCCGGACTGTACAACAGTACAGTCCGGGACGGAATCCACACATGATCCCGCGGTGCCACCCGCGTTGCTCCTCCAACAAGGAACCTCTTTCGAGCCCCGGTAACGTGGGGAGGACGGGCGGCCCTACACCTCCCGTCCTTGGGGGTTCGAACCGCCGGCTCGGAAGCGTTGCGCCGCCCCGTCTTTCCCGGCCGGGCTTTCAGCACAGTGGCCCGGTCTCTCTGTTGGACGCCGTGGGGGGCGGTCTTCGTCGATGCCTTTGTCTTATGATGCACGCATTATACGGCGGCTATACCCAATTTGTCAAGCGGTTTTTTGTAAATTTGCAGTTTTGGGCCTGCTGCCCTGCAAAATAGGGGTGGCGGAGCGCGGAGAAAAACAGAACGGCAGGAGCTTGCGGATTTCTCGCGGGTGCCTTATAATGGGACGGAAAAGGAGTGAGTGAAATGGCGATGCTGAACTGGGATACCCTGCGGGAGCAGTGTATGGGCTGCCAGAAGTGCGCTCTGGCGGAGACACGTCACCACGTGGTCTTTGGCATGGGACGGCCGGACGCGGAGGTCATGTTCATCGGCGAAGGCCCCGGGGAGAACGAGGACCTGACCGGAGAGCCCTTTGTGGGCCGGGGGGGAAAACTGCTGGACGATATGCTGGAGATCATCGATCTCAGCCGGGAGAGGAACATCTACATCACCAATATGGTCAAATGCCGCCCGCCCCAGAACCGGGACCCCCTGAACCAGGAGCAGGAGGCCTGCATCGGCTACCTGCGCAATCAGGTGGCCCTCCTCAAGCCCAAGATCATCGTGTGCCTGGGCCGGATCGCCGCCATGAAGCTGATCCGGGAGGACTTCAAGATCACCAAGGAACACGGCCAGTGGCAGGAAAAGGCCGGAGTCTGGATGACTGCCATTTACCACCCGGCGGCGATTCTCCGGGACCCCAATAAGGGACCGGACACCTTTCAGGACCTGAAGGGCCTCCAGGCCAAGATCCGGGAGATTTGTACCCATACCTATTGATGCAAGCCCTTTGGAGTGGAGGCTGCAACGGCCCGCCGGCAGAACGCCGG